>DATJKB010000268.1:0-2475 GCA_035491875.1 Pyrinomonadaceae bacterium
TGCCACACCTCTTCCGCCTCAATCTTTGCCCCACTCACCAATCTAATGATGACCTGACCAGTCTGGGCTGGCGCCCCTGGTTTGGTTGCAATCGGAGTCGAATTCAACTCAAGCGGTGTTGAAGAAGCTTGTGGTGATGGAGAAGCTTGAACACTCGGTGAAGGCGACGGCGAAGGCGAAGGCTCCACTGAGGGGCTTATTAACGGACCGGGCGAAACCGGTGACGGCCGTGAAGTAGCAACCTGCAGTTGCGCTTCGTGATTCGAATTCGCCGAAACTTCCCGCGTTGTATTGCCCCGTAAGAACGTCAGATACATAAAAACCAACAACACGCCAACTGATGTACCGATGACAGCCAGAAGAGGAAGAATCTTCTTGTCACGCGCCGGATTAGATGTCGTGTTGTGGGTCGGATCCTCCGCGGCGACGAGAACAGAGCCGTCGACTTCGCAGAATTTATCCGCATCGGGAAATGACGAATTGCATTTGGGGCATTGTTTCATTGCGCGTTGCCCCCGGCACATTGAAATGCGAGTTAGTGCGTAACTGGATCGGCTGCCGATTCATCGCAGCCTATGCTCAAAGCTAGTGTCCGAATCGTGGCCCGCGCGTCATGTTGCTGTTGAGCGTCCAATAACGACCACGCGAGTAGGATAGGACATTCTTCGTCGTGCGTCAGTATTTTTCGACAAATGGGACAACCGTCAGGCGACAGCTCCAGCACAATGTAGAGCTTCGCGAGCAACGTGATAATGAGCTGAATGCGATTCTGTTGTTCGGGTGAATCAAACATACCTCTGGTCCGTTGTCCGTAGTCCGTTGTCCGTAGTGCGGTGTCCGTGTGAACTTTGTACTTGGTTTTTTGCGAGTAGCTTTGTCCTCACGCACGCGATCAAAGTACGGCACAGAACAAGGACAAAACTCAGAGTACAGAGTACAAACGGGCCACGGACAACTGACAACGGACAAAGAGCGAATCGGACTAATACTGCAAAGTATTCTCCCACTTCACCCTCTTGAGCAGGGCAAAGTCGGAGAGCATCTTGCCGGCGCCGAGTACTACTGACGTAAGCGGATCATCCGCGATGAACACTGGAAGTCCGGTCTCCACTTTTAATCGCTTATCTAGATTCTTTAAGAGCGCTCCGCCACCAGTCAGCACGATGCCGCGATCGATTATGTCGGCGGAAAGTTCCGGTGGGGTGCGCTCGAGTGCAACATGCACCGCGTTGATGATTGAACATACTGCCGGGTCGAGTGCCTGACGCACTTCTTCATCAGTTACTTCAATCGTCTTCGGCACGCCTTCGACCAGGTTCCGGCCGCGGACTTCCATCCGCAATGGCTCATCAAACGGGAATGCACTGCCCAGTTGAATTTTAATCTCTTCGGCGGTTCGCTCACCGATCAGCAAGTTGTATTTGCGCTTCACGTAATCGGCAACCGCGGTATCCATGGCATCACCCGCTGTGCGGACCGCGCGCGCGTAGACAATACCCCCGAGGCTGATCACGGCTATATCGGTAGTGCCACCGCCGATATCAACGACGATGTTGCCATGTGGCTCCGTGATCGGAAGTCCGGCACCGATTGCGGCGGCCATGGCTTCTTCCACGAGGTAAACCTCAGATGCTTTTGCGCGATAGGCGGAATCTTCAACCGCACGGCGTTCCACTTGAGTGATCTCACTTGGAATACCAATCACCACGCGTGGACTAACCCATGTGCGACCATTGTGCGCTTTACGGATAAAGTGCTGAAGCATCTTCTCCGTAACTTCGAAATTGGCGATTACCCCGTCTCTCATCGGGCGAATCGCGACGATGTTGCCGGGGGTCCGGCCTAACATTTCTTTGGCTTCCTTGCCAACAGCTTCGACACTATTCGTTACCTTATTAATAGCGACAATCGAGGGTTCGCTGAGGACGACGCCGCGTCCTTTCGCGTAGACGAGCGTGTTTGCAGTGCCAAGATCTATAGCTAGATCGCTAGAGCGGAGGTTAGACAGAAGCGGAAACGACATATTGCACCTCGGGGCTTGAATTTGGATTTGATCTCTGCGGGGATGAGATCAGGAAGGAAATCGTCTCCGTCGGCTAACGAAGACTAACTAGTTTTAAACCATTGAACCTAAAGATGTCAAGAGACTTTCTGGAAGGGGGTGAGGCGAGTTCCAGTCTTTCCAAGTTCAGCTGAATGGCCTTGCCGGAGCCTTGCCTCAAAAGTCACTTCCAGCGTGAATCGGACGTATTTTGGTTAGGGAGAACCAACACGAATCGGCCTTTTAGGCAAAGCTCAATGCTGACAGTCCAGACACAGACCTAATCACGATTCACGATTCACGATTCACGGTTGCGGAAATGGCGGTGGCACGAACCCCGGAGCGAAGCCTAAGGCTGCCGGAAAACTTGCAGCAGTAGGTTTGACTCCGTTTCGAACCCAGTTGTCGATTGCGCCCACCGCCGTGAGTATCTG
>DATJKB010000269.1:0-3825 GCA_035491875.1 Pyrinomonadaceae bacterium
CTTTCGAAGTTTCAAAGAATGAATAGTTGTTGCCATGTACGATAAACTTTTCGAGGGGCTCCGCGAGAGTAGTCAAATACAGAACCGGTGTTTCCGGACTGGCATTATGAAAAGCGATCTGCTCCGCAAGGATTGTTTTGCCGCTGCCGGGTGCTCCCATGAGTATGGTGATCGTGTTCGCGGGAATTCCACCCATCAGAACCTCATCCAAGCCAGTAGCACCAGCTGATATCTTCTGGGTCATCGAGTGCCTTTCTCCCTGCCTACCCTACTCACGAGTTTTTCAACAGTTTCTATCAGAAGTTCCTCATTCAAGGGTTTGATCAAAAACGCGTCAGCTCCGGCTTCAAGAGCCCGGTCTTCCGCGTGTAAGTGACTAAAGATGAGAACAAGGATATGCGACGTGGCCGCGTCAGCCTTCAGTGCGCGACACAAGCTCAGACCATCGAGTGCCGGAACGAGGATTTCGGCCACCATGATCGCGGGCTTTAATTCGCGTGCACGCTCGAGCGCGTTTAAACCATCGCTGGCGAATTCGACGGAGTATCCAGCTTGTTCCAGGAAGAATCGCTCCAGCCGTTGCACAGCTGGATTGCGTTCGACCACAAGAATCAAAACACGCTGGTCAGCAGACAAGGTAACGGGAGCCCTTGATTCGGAAGTCATAGTTTGTAATAGGGGGGGAACGAGAGTGCCTTGAAAACGCGGTGACTATAACACGGCGGCCTCACCCACAACCATATTCAAGAGCCCGCGAGCGGTATTGATCCACGCCCCGTTTTGCTAATATTTAAGCGGCGAACCACCATGGCTCAACAATCCCCTGAAACCAAACCTGAAGTAAGAATTGAAACCGACTCGATGGGAGAAATCGAGGTCCCTGCAGATAAATACTGGGGTGCTCAAACCCAGCGCTCGCTAATCCACTTCAATATCGGCGACGACCGCATGCCGCGGGAGTTGATTCGGGCCCTCGGCATTCTCAAGAAGGCGGCGGCGCTCGTTAATGAAGATCTGGGCAAGTTGCCGCCCGAAAAGGCCCGCTTCATCGTTCAGGCGTGTGACGAAGTTATTGAAGGAAAACTCGACGTACATTTTCCTTTGCGGGTTTGGCAGACCGGCAGCGGCACGCAAACCAACATGAATGCCAACGAGGTGATCTCGAATCGTGCGATCGAACTCGCCGGCGGAAAGTTGGGAAGCAAGAAGCCCATTCATCCCAACGACGATGTGAATATGTCGCAGTCGTCGAACGACACATTTCCGACTGCCATGTACATTGCGGCGGCGGAGCAATTGACCTGGTTGATACCGTCGATAGAAGAACTGCATGCGGCAATTGACGAGAAAAGAAAACTCTACAACGACGTCGTGAAAATTGGGCGAACGCATTTGCAAGACGCAACGCCTCTGACCGTCGGACAAGAGATGTCAGGTTGGGCCAGTTTGATCGAGCGCGATATTCAATTCCTCAGGTCGGCACTGCCAGGTTTGTTAGACCTCGCAATTGGCGGCACGGCTGTGGGTACAGGTTTGAATTCACATCCGGAATTCGGTGAGCGCGCGGCGGCAAAGATCGCTGAACTGACCGGGCTGAAATTTAAGTCACACCCAAACAAGTTTGCGGCCCTGTCGGCCCATGACGAGTTGGTGTTTGCGAGTGGTGCGATAAAGACCCTGGCTGGTTCGTTGATGAAGATTGCAAACGACGTTCGCTGGCTTGCATCTGGACCACGATGTGGCCTGGGCGAGTTGGTGCTGCCGGAAAACGAACCTGGCTCTTCGATCATGCCCGGCAAAGTTAATCCAACGCAGAGCGAAGCGATGACCATGGTTGCCGTTCAAGTTTTTGCGAACGATCTAGCAACAAGTTTTGGAGGCAGTCAGGGAAACTTTGAGTTGAATGTTTTCAAGCCGGTGATGATTCACAATTTCCTTCACTCGGTGCGATTGCTGCACGACGCAACGCATAGCTTCGTGAAGTATTGCATCTCGGGAATCGAATTGAATCGTGCCCAGATCGACGAGCACTTGCGCGACTCGTTGATGCTCGTCACTGCGCTGAACCCTTACATCGGCTACGACAATGCCGCAAAGGTTGCCAAAAACGCGCACAAGAAAGGGATCAGCCTCAAGGCGTCGGCGATTGAGCTGGGTCTTTTAACTGCGGAAGAGTTCGACAAGTACGTCAAACCTGAAGAGATGACACACCCGTAACATTTTTGATTTTTGATTGCAGATTGAATTCCTTGCGAATTGACGATTACCGAATTAGAGAACTCAACATCGACTCTACCCGCGTAGCTAAAGTGACACAAGAAGCAAATCGGCAATCTAAAATCGGCAATCTAAAATCATCAATGACCTGCCTTGCCTGACAAAAACGACAAAGTAAAAGAGAACGTTGCGGGAGCGTACTACGTCGACTCCTCATGTATCGACTGTGACGTGTGCCGCGACACCGCGCCCGAGAACTTTATCCGTTCCGACGAGAACAGCTATTCGTTTGTGTTCAAGCAACCGGCAACTGAAGAAGAGAAGAGTCTGTGTGAAGAAGCTTTGACGTGTTGCCCGGTGGAAGCGATCGGAAACGACGGCGAGCGATGAGTGATGTCGGCGGCAGCAAGCAAAAAGAAATCAGTGGTCAGTTATCATTTGACAGTTATCAGTTATCATTTTGGATCTAGATTCGACGCCTGCTCTTCAAAGATTTAGGAGTGTCCATCATCAAGATCTGGATGCGAACGGCGCGAATCAAATGATAATTGATAACTGTCAAATGATAACTGACCACTGATTTTCTTTTTTCACCCTTTTATCTCCAGCACGCCGCCTTCGTTACTTACCTTGTAAGTTTTGATCCTCTCAGGAACCGTCAGGCACTCACCTGTGCGGACATCAAACTGCCAACCGTGCAACGAACATTCGACGACGTGGCCGCAGATCACGCCGTCGGACAGTGGTGCGCCCTTGTGCGGACAAAAGTTTTCGATGGCATAATATTCGCCACCAACATTGAAAACAGCTACTTCGTCGCCATTGGGAAGCTCCATTCGAGCGCATTCGCCCGATGAGATGTCGCGTGGCGTTGCAAAACTGGATGCGTCGTCCTGCGGCTCCGACGGGGAGGTGTGATTAGTATCAGTATCGAATGATTGCATTGAATGAATGGTATCAAAACAGGTTTTTTTGAAACAGCCGGAGCAAGATTTCGCGGGAATAGCCGTTCTCTATCTCCAACCGGCTTTCCGGTAGATTTGGAGAAAGAGGAGAATTCATGAAACGAATAGGAATCATAGTTGGTTTAGTCGCGATGTTGTTTAGCACTGTTTCGGTGCTTCAGGCCCAGACGCCAGCAACGGGCAGCACTGACACAAGGCGTGTAACTCGCGTTTTGGTCACCGGCGACTCTATCGTCACGGCCCAACCTGACACTGCAACGCTGATGATCTCTGTAGTTACACAGGCCAAAAGAGCCATCGACGCGCAACAGGAGAATGCCGCGAAAAGCGATGCGGTGAGCCGGGCTGTCAAAACTGCGATCCCCGGAGCGGAAATTAAGACGAGTGGTTACAGTGTTCAACCCCAACGCGTCTACCGCGAGAATCAGCCGCCCACGATCACTGGCTACGAAACGCGTAACACGGTAACTGTCACGTTAAGCGATCTGAAGAAGGTCGGGACCGTGATTGATGCAGCTAGCCAGGCCGGAGCGAACGATATTGGTGGCGTCATGTTTACCCTTAAACAAGATCGCCCGGCGCGCGATCAGGCGTTAAGCGAAGCAACGCGTGAGGCCGTCAGCAAAGCACGAGTAATTGCGCA
>DATJKB010000270.1:0-17415 GCA_035491875.1 Pyrinomonadaceae bacterium
CAGGCCGAAGTCAAGAATCTTCGCGTGACCATCACGGGAGATCATGATGTTGTCGGGCTTCAGATCCCGATGGATGATACCGGCCGCATGCGCTTTGGAGAGGCCGTCTGTGACTTGATGGAGATACTGCAGCACCCTTGAAAGTGGGGTGTGTTCATGATGGATCTCCTCGCGCAACGTGTGACCGTCGATGAACTCCATCGCGATGAAGTGTACTGAGTCCTCCTCGACAGTCTGGTTACTGAGCCGGTTCTTGGCCTCTCCGATCTCGTAGATGTGTGCGATGTTGGGATGGTTGAGTGCCGCGGCACATTTTGCCTCCTGCACAAAACGACGCATGTGATCCTGATTGGCGGCGAAAGCCGAAGGGAGAATTTTCAGCGCTACTTTGCGGTCGAGTTTTGTGTCCTGGGCCAGATACACTTCTCCCATTCCACCCGAGCCGAGCTTGGAAATGATCAAGTAATGCGAGATCGTGGTGTTAGGAGAAATTTCGCGCACAGGATCTGAGTCTGCTATTTGAACAGCCAGGGGGGAAGCGCAAGCTTACGGCTTAGCATTTCGGCTCAGAAGAGTACGGTAAGGAAGGTTACAACTGCAATCCGGCGCATTAGCGAACAGCAAACGCATCTGGATCTTTGTGAACAAGGTAGTGGAGAGTTTCTCCAAAGGCCCGAAGTTGCTCGGTGGCCAAATTGTGGCCGGATGCTACAACAACTACCCACACGATTGAAGGAGGCAATGTAACGAAACGGAAAATCCTCGGAAAATCAGTACTTGCGGTCAGGGGTTCGATCCCCATCGGCTCCACCAACATTACAAGTTATCGAAGCTATCTCGTCAGAGTCTTCCCACTCCGCACAACTCTTGTAAGGGCAGCAGTGAGGTGGTATAAAACAGTCACACACTCTGTGCTGCCACTTTTGATAGTCAGCCCCAGCTGATTTCCCCCGACTTCTTTCTCAAATCGGAAGTAAGCAACGTGCCTACAAGTTGTTCAAAGTTCGTAGTTCGACCTGTCTCTTCTTTAGCAATCTTCATTGTGTGGATCTCACCCGTACTAGGACAGATGCAGACGAACGGAGAAACAAGGCCACGCTCGACTGTTAGTTACCAGGAACAGTCACCCGGTGGCGGTGCCGAAACTAATCTCGAGGTTGGATCGCCACAAGCTCGGGCGGAGGCAAAGAAGTTATACAAAGCGGGAGTCGATTACGGTAACGGTGGTTTCTTTCCTCAAGCGGCTGAACTTTTTCGCCGTGCACTACGATTGGATCCTCAGTATATAGATGCGCATTACGGTTTGGGCCGCGCCTATTCCGACATGCGAGAGTGGGATAAAGCTGTCGAGGCGTTTGAACAGGTAGTCGCACTGGATCCCAAAGATAAAGACTCGCAGAAGCGGTTGACTCACGCCCGCTTGATGCTGGATACCGAGAAACGTGAAGCACAACAAACCACGCAACCATCGATACCAGCTATAGAGTCCACAAAGGTCTCAGATAATGAGATTTCGCTAACCAAGGTTTATCGCGTTGGACCAGGCGACGTGTTGGACATCAGTTTCGATGGCGCTCAATCAAAAGAGCCGGCTCAATTTGCCGTTAGTACTTCCGGGCTCCTAAATCATCCAGTTCTTGCTGAACCGCTCTTAGTGCGCGGTCTTACCGTTGAAGAGATCAGCGCCCAGCTCGAAGGCGCCGCCAAAAGAGGTGGAGCGGTAGGTACTGGCAGCTTCTCTGTCGCGGTTCACGAATACACAAGTCATACGATCCTCGTCAGCGGTCTCGTTAAAGATCCTGGAACAAAGATCTTGCGAAGAGAAGGCATCCCGCTCTATGTCGTACTTGCCGATGCTGAGCTGCTCCCGGAAGCTGGCAGAGTGATGATTGTGCGGAGCGAATCAAACGAGACTCTTACGGTCGACCTGGTAGAGACACGCGACGTGAATTTGCTGGTTCGTCCTGGCGATGTAATAACGGTTAAGGCTAGCCCTCAGCAATTCTTCTACATCGCCGGCAAGGTAAAGGAGCCCGGTGAGAAAGCCTACCGTCGTGGTCTAACACTCACTCAGGCAATCATTATTGCCGGTGGCTTAACAGAAAAATCCAACGAGGTGCGGCTGGCGAGAGATGATGGTAAAGGGTTCTTAATAGTGAATCGCTACAAGTTACAGGAGATCGAGTCAGGAAAACTGAAGGATCCCTTAATCGAACCGGGCGACAGAATCACGATCAACGACTGAAGGTGAAATACAATGTCAGGAGCAAACGAAGCAAAGTGTTTACAGGAAGCTGATGGTTTAAGTCAGACTTTGATTGAGGAAAGCGATTCGATCAAGGTTCCGGTTGTGAGGAAATTGAAGCCTCCTCCGGAGATCTGGGAACTGGTCCATCCGGTGCCACCCAGGCCTACACCTGGTGGCGCTTTTATTAGCCAACTTGCGTCGAGCAGATCAATGTTCGTCCTACTAGTCGTTCTGATACTTTGCGTCGGTGGTTACTTAGGCGTTCGGAATGGAAAGCGACTGGTTGGGGGGCGAACTGCTCCCGTTGACAAAGCCACGGAGGTCAATTCGAGAAAGGCTGCAGCTGACAAGAAGTCGACTGAGGAATCCGGTGTGCCGGCACCTTCAAGCGTCAATCAAACGACCGCTGTGGGTGAAAGCGAGAATCCTAAACGAAAGGCATCTCACCGGCGCAGCAACTCCATCGGAGCGGTGACTGGCATTAGCAATCGTTCAGCCGTGGGTGAAAGCGTTTCATCTCCCGCAGGCTCGGAAGTATCACTTCCAACTAACCATAAGACCCGACCGTCAGCAAATACCACGGAGACAGGCGGGGCTAGTTCAACTGACGCGGTATCAACCCGCAAGTCATCTGTGAGCCCGCAACTGATTGACTCACCAAAAACCGTCGCACCACGAAAATCAAAGGTCATCCAGTGGCCTTAGACCTTGATATATGACTAGATGTGAGTCTGGAGTGCTAAGGACCAAAACCATTCAACGCCATTCGCCTTGCAACACAAATGAAGCCCAATAGTAAGGCCTCCTCCAACGCTTCTGCCTCCACATCTCAACCTGCGACACCCTTAATGCCGCTGCCGGAGAAAGATGCTCCTTCAACACGCCCCGATACAATCGTACCATCATCTCTGAGGTGGCCTTATCACTAACGTTCCACAAGCTCACTATCACTCGTGGAGCGCCTGCGTACATGAAGCCACGCGTCAAACCAACTAACCCTTCACCTTTGACCTCCTTGCCGAGACCAGTTTGACACGCACTCAGCACAATCATTTCTGCGGGTAAGTGTAGATTGAATACCTCGTCAGCAAGCAAGAATCCGTTCTGGGCCCGGCCTTCCCGATCGACCATCGAAAGAACGATACCGGATAGATCAGGACTGACGCTGTTGAGAAATCCATGAGTTGCAAAGTGCACATAGCGATACTCTGCAAGGTTCGTGCTGTGCGCCGCCTCCCGGCTTGCGTAAAAATCGAGGAGCTTCATGCTGGCGCTCGGAGCAAAGGCTGCGATCGTTTCGGCTTCTTGTCTTGTCCCAGGCAACCTTTGGATTCTTAAACCAGCGCCTGTAGTGCTTGTCTCAGCAGAGGCCCTTATAAAGCGAGTCTCTGCGACCGATCTCGTTGCTTCGTTGTCAATGGGTTTCGTATTTTCAGCCGCAGTTACACGCTCGTCGTCGGCACCAAAGACCGGATCGGCCAGCACCGCAACAGTCTTCAGTGCCATCTTACGCCCTGCGGTCTCCTGACGAAGTATGGCCAAGGTGGAAGCTGACGGGAGATTCACTACCTCATGGTCTACCATCAACGGTCTATATCCAGCGGCCGATTTAATGGTTTTCCGATTACGTGCGACTCGAGGCAAACTCAGCGCCGAGAATGGGACGTACATTAGCGCGCCGTCAGCGACAATCACCAGCCGCTTGTTTCTTAACTGAGCGGCGACTGGCGCAAGCAAGATTTCGCTTAAGGAAGCAGTGGCGCCGGCCGGCTGCCTTCCATCGGAGCCGGCTATTTGAAGTCCGCGCTTCTCATTAACATTTCGCTGTTGTTTCTTCGGTGTGGTCAGGCTCGAGTAGAACCGCTTTGCCGCTGTCTCGATCTCCGTGCGTTTCGGAAGTTCATAGCTCTTAATTGCATTTTGGCTCACTGCCCAGAGATAACTGCGTTCCTCGCCGAGCGCATATTCGAGGAGAAGCGTGTTTTTGTCGAGCAAATGCTGAATCTGTTCAGCGTTGAGCGGCTGCGGTTGAGTTAACGCGGCGTAACGCGGACTGGTAGCTCTTATCTGTGCTTCGACTTGCTGGTAGTCGGTCTTCAAGGCTTCGAGCTCTTTAGTTGAGTCTGCGGCCTGTGCAGCAGTATGGCGTCCACTTAGCAGACGGATCTGGCGCTCCGTCTTGTCACGCAGCAACTGCAGTAATGAGCGTTCGCGCTCTAATAGTTTTGAATCAATACCTTGACGAATATCAGCGTGAGCTTCAGTGAGGAGTTCGAGCAAACTACGAGCACGCGCCCTTTCGCTGGCTTGTAGCGCGGCAGTGTCGAAACCGCCGGAGGCTTGTTGCTTATGTATGCCCATAAGCAGGTCAATATAGAACCGATAATAGTTCTGTACTGTGGAAAGGTATGCAGCGCGAAGCTCCTGGCTGGTTACGTTAGTGCGCAGTTCCTCCACGATGTTTAGGCACTGTTCAATCTGCGTACGAGCGGCATTAAGATTACCCAAGTCTTTTTCGACGTGAGCCGCCAAATAGAGGGTGGCGGCCTCTCCGTTGCGATCACCGATAGCTCGCCTAAGCGCCAATGCCTGATTGTAATAGTCCAGCGCTTTCTGCTTTTCGCCCAGCCGGTCGTAAACCAAGCCAATATTATTCAATGTAATGGCTTCTCCACGGCGATCTCCGACAGCTCGTCTAAGGGGCAAGGCTTTCTCGTAAATCTCCAGTGCTTTCTGTTTCTCACCCAGATCAAGGTACGCGTTGCCAATGTTCGTGAGCGTGCGGGCTTCGCTGAGGCGATTACCTACTGCCTGTGCGAGTGGCAATGCCTGATTGTAGTAGTCCATCGCCTTTTGCTTCTCGCCCAGGTCGGAATAAGCCACGCCGATATTGTTGAGTGCAACGGCTTCATCCACTCGATTCCTTGTTGCGCGATAGAGGGAGAGGCTTTGATTGTAGTAATCCAACGATGTTTGCTTCTCGCCCAGGTCGCGGTAAACATTGCCCAGGTTGCTGAGTGTGTTGGCCTCGGCTGCCTTGTCACCCACGGTGCGTGCGATGGGCAACGCTTGATTGTAATAGTCGAGCGCTTTCTGCGTTTGTCCCAGATCAAAATAAGCAAGCCCGATATTGTTGAGGGTAGCGCCCTCATTCGCCCTGAGCCCTGTCGCCCGATAGGTCGCCAACGCCTGATTTAAAGATTCCAGTGCCTTCGCCTTCTCCCCAAATGAATTGTAGACACCCCCGATGTTGTTGATTGTGGTGGCTTCAGCTATGCGATCACCGACTGCTTTGGAGATCGCCAGTGACTGATTGAAGTAGTCCAGCGCCTTCCGAAACTCACTCTGATCGAAGTAAAGATTACCCATGTTGTTGAGAATGTAGGCTTCGGTTCTGGAATCACCAACAGCACGGATCAGCGACAGCGCATGATCGAAGGAGTCAAGCGCCTTCTGCACTTCACCCATGCGTGAATAGATGGCGGCGATGTTGGATAGTGTCCTACCTGCTGTTAAGCGATCTCCGATTGCTAACCGGAGCGTGAGGGCCTGATTGAAGTAGTCCAGCGCCTTCTGGGCGTCGCCAAGTTGAAAGTTGACACCTCCGATACTATTCAGAGCACTCGCCTCTGATACGCGGTCATCTGCCGCTCGATAATAGGGAAGAGACTCCTCGTACTTGGCGATTGCGCCACGCAACGACGCAGCTGTGCCTTGTGCCCGCAATAGCTCAGCTTCCGCAAAAGTGTTGTGTGCCAACACCCACTTTCTGTCCTTCTCTGTGCCTGCGCGCAGTTGTTCAATCTTGACTTCGTATCGTCCTGCAGCCGCAGCTTTTTCCAGCGAGCGCACCTCCAAGCGATACATTCCTGAAGCTTCAATCACAATCGCAAGTTGCTCAGGTCCTTTCTTTCCGTTCGGACTGTCCACTTCCGCAAGTTTCTTACCATCCGGCGCGAAGAGCGTCACCACTACATCAATGCCTTTCTGTTCAACGATGAGGAAAAGAAACTGACCAGCAGTCATTGAAATGCTGTACGAGTGCGACCCGTCTCCGGCGAGTTGCTGCTCAATGGGTTTGCTTGGTTCAAGCGGCGTTGATTCTGCCTTTTGCGGCGAAGATACTCTTGAATCAATGGTCGTCAGGGCACTGACGTTAGTGCAGCCCAACAGAACTAAAGTAAGTAATGTGATTAGAGACATTTGATTGTTCATGATGATTTCCCACGAATGCTGACGCTGTTTGTGCAGACGTTGTCCACAACAACGAAAACCCGTTGTCTATGTGTCTGTTCGCGCTCGCATCTTCCTGCGACGCATTGAGATTGAAAGATTCGATCGAGTTTGCGATTAGGGCACTGTCAGTATTCCGTTACTGATCATCGTTCGTGCTGGACCTGTTTCGCTTTTCGTTTGCAACCTGAAGGAGAACGCAGCGCACTATATTCGAGACGCACTTCTGAGCGCAAGATATTCACCCTCCTGGTCCAATGGATCATTTCTTCAAAATAAACTGGCGAACCCGCAACTGGTTGACTCACCAAAAACCGACGCGCCACGAAAATCAAAGGTCATCCAGTGGCCTTGAAGGCCCCTCGGTTTCATTGCGACACTCGCGTGCTCACGACACTCCAAAGATATCCGGCTGCTCATCAGCTCAAGCTAGATTGCAAATAAAAGTTCACATTAGGACTCTACGTGGAAACCTTGACAGGTTGCACTCAATCAATTATTAAGCCCGTATACCTCGTACAGTTTTTACTTGCTTCACCAACCAAAGGAAGTTCTCAATGGCAACGCGTAAGAAAGCTCCTCAAACTCGTAAGGCCTCCGCGAAAAAGAATCTATCCGCTGCGCGAGTTGCAACCGGACCGGTGCCTCCTTATGGAGACCCGATTCATAAAGCAATTGCGCGCGGCGATCTGCGCGAAATGAAAACTCTCGCAAGCAGCACGCGCAAATACCTGGCGGACGTAAACGCCGCTCTCGCTAAGCTTGAGGCCTCCATCAAAAAAGCCGGGGGCTGATTTCCACAGCAAATAAGAAACCAAGTTATCGGGTTAACGCCCGGAAAGGATGATCATGCCTACGCGAAAAACAAGTAAGAAACCAGGAAGTCCTATTCGGCCGATTTATGGAATAGCGATCCACGACTGTATGAAGCGCGGAAATGCGGCTGAAATGAAGAAGCTCGCGGCGCGGGCGCGAAAGCATGTTAAGGACGTTAAGGCTGCATTGGCCGCATTAGAGAAAAAAATCGCCAGCACCCAGCAGTAAGCCGGGAACAAAGTCATGGCTGAACCAACCCGCTATCTCTCTTCGGAAGATCGCTCGGCGTTTGTACCTGTGCACGCAGTTTGGGAACTCACACTCGCATGTGATCTCAAGTGTCAGCACTGCGGATCGCGCGCCGGCAAACGCCGCTCCGAAGAGTTAACCACTGACGAGTGCCTCGATCTCGTTCGTCAATTGGCGAAGATGGGCACGCGAGAGGTGACTCTCATCGGTGGCGAAGCTTACCTGCGTCGCGACTGGCTAAGAATAATCCGTGAGATTCGCGATCAAGGAATGGATTGCACGGTCCAATCAGGGGGTCTTCACCTGACTGACGAACGGATAAAAGCAGCCGTCGACTCCGGTCTTCAAGCTCTGGGTGTCTCTATCGACGGCCTCCAAGAACTACACGACAAACTGCGGGGCGTGAAGGGATCATTTGATGCCGCCTTCAAAGCAGTGCGCACCGTCAAGAAGTATGGCATTACCGCCAGTGTCAATACTCAGATCACTTCACTGGTTATTCCGCAGTTGCGTGAGTTGATGAATCTATTCATCGACGCGGGCGCGAAGAATTGGCAGGTGCAACTCACCGTGGCGATGGGTCGCGCGGCAGATCATCCCGAGTTATTGCTCCAGCCTTACGAGTTATTGCAGTTGATGCCCTTACTTGCGGAGCTTTACGAAGAAGGCGCCGATCGCGGATTGTTACTGCAGCCCGGAAACAATATCGGATACTTCGGACCATACGAATCATTGTGGCGAGGAAGTGGCGACGAAAGAGTTTATTGGACCAGTTGTAATGCCGGTGAAAACACCCTGGGCATTGAAGCAGATGGCACGATCAAAGGCTGTCCGTCTTTACCGACCACACCCTATACCGGCGGCAATATACGCGACTTGAGTCTGAAGAACATCTGGTGGAAAACTGACGAACTCGCGATCAATCGCACTCGCACCAATCAAGACTTATGGGGCTTTTGTGGCAGTTGTTATTACGCGAACGTGTGCAAGGCAGGCTGCACCTGGACCACCCATGTTTTGTTTGGCCGCGCGGGGAACAATCCTTTTTGCCATCATCGCGCGCTGGAATTATCAAAACAAGGACTTCGAGAAAGGATTGCCCAGGTAGAAAGCGCTCCCGGAGTTCCTTTCGATCACGGATTGTTTGAACTGATCCTGGAGAGTTCCGATGATTCAAGTTTAGGCACGATCCCGTTATCCAGAAACGCCTTAGTACAACTCACTCGAACTCAAAAACGGAAAATCCCTCAGCACATCCCGGCTGAGAAATCAGAAAGCCTGATTCTCTGCAGGGGTTGCCGGCAATACGTGTTACCCGACACTCAGACTTGCCCTTTTTGCGACGGAGATATACGCACGCTTGCGAAACTTCACGACGCACGGTTACGCGAGGCTCGCAAAGCCTACGCCCGCCTTGCAAAGCTGCTGCAACCATCCGGTTCCGCAAACATGTAACATGCCGCGCGACAAACAACCCTGGATCCTTGGAATTAGTGCCTCGCACAACGGCTCCGCTTGCTTATTGAGAGGCGATGAGATTGTGGTCGCGATCCAGGAAGAACGTCTTTCACGATTCAAACGACACCGGACATTCGGCGCCGGTCCTACATTAGCGATTGATTACTGTTTGAACTACTCGGGCATTGATCCTGGCGAATTGGATCTGGTGGTGTTGTGCGTTCAGGGAGAAGCGAAAAGTCATTTACATGACGTCAGTCGAGATCCTTCCTTAAACGTGTTAGTACACAGCGTTCCTACGATAACTATTCCCCATCATTTTGGACATGCACTAAGCGCCTTCGCGACTTCGGGATTCAATGAGGCTGCGGTTCTCGTCGTGGATGGCACTGGTTCACCTGCCCAGGATTTCACACCGACTGAGCGCAAGCTCATTAATGGGAATTTTGCTGACGCATGGGAAACAATTTCTCTGTATTCAGCCCGTGGTACCTCTGTAGTGCCACTTGAAAAACATGTGGCAGAGCGTGGTGCATGGTTGGACCAGCGCAATTCGGGCATGCCCTTATTTGGCAGTTTGGGGGGAATGTTTTCGGCGGTCGCTCAACAAATCTTCGGCGCGCCAATGGACGCCGGCAAGGTCATGGGACTTGCGCCTTATGGAGAGCCGCACATTCCGGCTTCCGATTTTTTTGAAATATCCAGTGGACAGTTCTGTTTCAAGAACAATGTGCCGCTGCAATTTCCCCACGACGAGCGTTGGCCAAATCGCGCACGAGAGTATGACATCCTTGCCTGCTCGGTTCAGGCGGCGTTGGATGTCGCGTTGATGTACCTGGTGGAACATCTGAATGACTTAAGCGGAAGCGGGAACCTTTGCTACGCCGGGGGAGTCGCCCTGAACAGCGTGACAAATGAAAGAATTATTCGCGAGTCTCGTTTCAGGAACGTCTACATTATCCCTCCCGCCGAAGATAGCGGCGCTGCAATCGGCGCGGCATATTATGGATTGTGGCAAATTACGGGTTGCAACTCGCAACGCCGCATAACTGACGATGCCTTTGGACGGACTTACACGCCTTCTGAGGTATCGGCTGCACTTAATCACACCGACAACATCAGGGTTGTTTCGTCAAAGAATGTGATTGCCGACGCTGTCGACTTTCTTTGCGATGGCAAGATAGTCGGATGGTTTGATGGTGGGTCTGAACTTGGACCAAGAGCCCTGGGCCACCGCAGTATTCTTTGCGACCCGCGCCGCTCCGATGCAAGGGAAATACTGAACAGCCGCGTGAAAATGCGGGAGGGTTTTCGTCCTTTCGCTCCGGCAGTTTTACTGGAAGAGGCTACAAACTGGTTTGAGTTTGGTAATTCGCCTTCTGAAAGTCCGTTCATGCTTCGCGTTTGCGAAGTGAAAGCTGAACAACGGAATAAAGTACCTGCCGTTGTTCACGTTGATGGAACCGGTCGCCTGCAAACCGTCGATCAAAATTCTAACCGAAGGTTCTATGATCTGATCCGTCGCTTTTACGAGAAGACGGGAGTGCCGATGCTCCTTAACACTTCATTCAATGTCATGGGCCAACCGATAATTGAAACACCGGGCGACGCCTTAGAGTGTCTGTTGAAGACTGGTCTTGATTGTTGTGTTTTCGAAGAAGCGATTGTTTTCAAGGAGTAACGAGAGTGACGGGGATGGATTCGGATCGGCACAATTCCTGGTTATACCTCGCGCGCGACTTTTTGGATCTACGCACCTGCGCAGATCTCATGAACGAATCCCATCATGCTCCGACGACACGAGCTCCTGTTTACCTTGAAGGATCGAGCGATTATGTTCACGAGACAGTTCGTCGAACCACCAGCTTTCATCCGGCCGACGATTGGTTCTGCAGCATTCACAGCAGGATGATGCAACAAAAACCATTGCTTGAAGAACATTTCGGTCAACGTCTCACTGATTGCGAGAGACCGCAGTTTCTGCATTATCGCGAGGGCGACTTCTTTGTTCGCCATCAGGACGGCAACACGGAACAAATGGAATTCGACCACTTGCAGATTCGGCGGATATCCATTGTGGTTTTTTTGAATGGTTATTCAGACGAGCCAGAATTAGATACGTTCGCGGGCGGACAACTAAACTTCTACGATAAAGATCATGAGTCGCGCACTGAGCCGCTGATTCTCAGTTTGAAAGGCGAACCTGGATTGCTGGTCGGGTTCTCGGCTCACATGCTTCACGAAGTGAAACCTGTGGTTCGCGGCAATCGATTCACGATCATTAGTTGGTTTAGATGATGATCGATCGGCGAGATTCTGAGGGACGACAATTCAGCCGCAGATTGACACTGATAGACACCGATCAGAACAAAAGAGAAAGGCTTGTTATGCTTTTATCTGTGTGTATCTGCGAAAATCTGCGGCTTATTTTGCGGCCCCCCACAAACCAGGACTCGACTCAAATTTATTTGACAGTTTCGGAGGAGAGGATTAGTCTTCGCCTGTTCCTTTTCCTTTAGTACAAAGGGTTGACTTCCTCGCTTAAGTCATTTGCCGTCGACAAATTTCCCCCGTTTTTGTCGGCTTACCTCTGATTCCTTATGAAGCGCACTCAACGTAGAGACTAGCTTTCCGGCCAGTTCGAAGTGTCACCTTGTGGCGCTCGGATAAAGCTTGAGCAGTCGTGCTTTGTGCGGTCCATGAACTCACTTGCATGGGAGATCCACAAATGAATGACCAAGGAAAGAAATCCAAACCTATTCCTGAAGTAGCGCCGGGAAAGCGTCCGATTCCGGAAGTGGCGCCTGATAGATATCGTCCCGTCCCTGAGATTGCTCCAGAGATCGCGCCAGAGATCGCTGAGCCGAGACCATACCGGCCCGTTCCGGAAGTAGCACCGGAGGTGAGACCGATTCCGGAAGTAGCACCGGAAATAAGACCGATTCCGGAAGTTGCGCCGGAAATAAGACCGATTCCCGAAGTAGCACCGGAAATAAGACCGATTCCGGAAGTTGCGCCTGAAATTAAACCGATTCCGGAAGTGAGACCGGTTCCGGAGGTAGCACCGGCGCGGCCACTTCCGGAGGTGAGTCCGGAGAAAGCGCCCCGTCCGATTCCGGAAATTTCACCAGCGCGTCCGATTACCGAAGTAGCGCCGGCGAAGAAGCCGGTTCCGGAAGTTGCGCCGCAACGAGGACCAATTCCGGAAGCAGCTCCCAACGCTCCTTCAAAGGCGCGACCCGAAGTTCGACCGGAAGTCGCGCCGAAAAAAAAGTAGGTCCGCTTAAACGCACTTCGTTTAGCGACTAACCCGGAAGAGATGGACAAGGGGACGCGGAGACACGGGGACGGGGAGACGCGGGGACGCTGAGTAATCCCCGCGTCCCCCAGTCTCGCGTCCCCCGTTTCCCGGTTAGATCTCTTCCGGTTTGTCACAAGGTTTCTTCTTATGACAACAAACTCAGTCAAACCGGTTGCGCTCGTAAGCATGCCGACGCTCTCAGCGCGCTTTCCTTCGTTTCAGCTGGCGCTGCTGAAACCGACACTCGAGCGCGCCGGTTTTCCTGTCCAAAATTTTTCGCTGTTTATGTACTTCGGTACGTTCGCCGGGTGGCGCATAAACGAAACCTTGTCCGATGTGTATCCGAGCATGACGGGAGAATGGCTTTGGACCAAGGCGGCCTTTGGAGATTTCGCAAGCGATGAAGACTACTTCGAACTCTACCGCGACAATCTTGAAGGCATTTGCCAAAAGGCCCGCTGTTCAATTTCGGATCTGCAGCATGTCCGCGAAGAAGTGGCACCCACCTTCATAGACTTTTGTGCCAATCGCATTGATTGGAGTCGGTTTGGCCTAATCGGATTCTCAGTTGTTTTCCAACAATTGCTGGCCAGCATCGCGTTGGCGAAAGCTCTCAAGCATCGTTATCCCGAAATACCGATAATCATGGGAGGCGCTGGCTTTGAAGACGACATCGCGGACGAAGTAATGAAGGGATGCCCCCAGGTGGATTACATCCACTGTGGCGACGCCGACGAGACGCTGCCACGAGTGATTGAACGGATCTACGAGAAGAAATCCATGAAGGGCATGCCCGGCGTGATGTGGCGCGATAACGGTCGAGTGGTTTTTGCTGGACGTGCACCCAACCTGGCTGACATGAATAAAACTCCGGTGCCCGACTTTGACGAGTACTTCTATGCGCGAAAAGAAAGTGGCTATGAACAGTATGACGGAATGCAAGAAGTTATGCTGCCGATTGAAACCGCGCGTGGCTGCTGGTGGGGAGTGAAGAACCACTGCACGTTTTGTGGACTCAACAGAGCGGGTATGGAATTCAGAGCGAAGAGCGTTGACGATGTAATCTCACAACTCGACAGCTTGTCTCGCCGCTACGGAGTTCTACATTTCAATGCCATCGACAACATCATCGCCCCTGAATATGTAGAGTCGCTTTTCGGCAAGCTGGCTGATGCGAACACCGACATCCGAATTCATTACGAAGTTCGCCCGAGTCTGAAGCGTTCTCAATTGCGTCACATGCGCAAGGGCGGACTCTTCTCTATTCAGCCGGGCGTCGAGAGTTTCTCAACACACATTCTTAAACTCATGCGGAAACATACCACCGGCATCCGCAACCTCGAACTGGTCAAATGGTCCACATACTACGGCATCAATAATCTATATAACGTTTTGCTGAGGTTCCCCGGCGAGGAGCTTGAAGATTACCAGGCTCAGTGTGAAGTGATTTCGAAGATTCATCATCTGCAAGCTCCCTGGGCTATCGCGATAGCGAGGGCAGATCGCGGTTCACCGATGTACGAGGAGCCCGAGTCGCAATCAGTTACGAAACTAGTCCCGTCGCCTTGTTACAACTACCTGTTTCCTAAAGACCGCTTCAACCTGCAACGCGTTTCCTACTACTTTGAACATCAGATGAATAACACGCTCAAGGAATCACAGTATGACGAGATTTTTGACGCGGTCGGCATTTGGCAGCAACGCTGGCAAGAAAGCCCACGGCCCTATCTTCGTTATCGCAAAGCACTGGCTACGATTGTGATTGAAGATGGACGCAACGGCCGGCCCCGCGAAATAACTTTTTCTGATCATTATGCAAACCTCTATGAGTTTTGCGCGGATGCTCATAGCAAGAAAGAAATCGCCGCTCGATTTGACGATGCTTCATGGGTTGATGGAGCGTTGGAAGAGTTTGTTGAACGCGAACTAATGATCTATCTCGACAATCAGTACCTTAGTCTTGCACTGCCGGAAAATCCCTACTTTTAATATCGATGTTACGCGATCCTCTTTCGAGCACGCTTGCATCTCTGCCTGAGTGTTTTCACTCGGCCCGGGCAGAACTGCTTGAGATGCTTCGTCGTGATGGCATTCTTCATCGCGCGCCAAACCAGCCAGTACTCTCTCGCGACGGTACCTCGGCGCGCTGGATGCTTGATTCTTTAGCCGTCACACTCTCGCCAAAAGGTGGTCACCTTGCAGGAACTTGCATAACGCAACTTCTTAAACGCTTCGATGGGCATCAAATCGCTACCTATGGCTTAACCGGCGTTCCCATTCTTCAGTCGTGCCTGCTTCAAGACAATCGTTATCGTGGTTTGTTAGTTCGAAAAGAGCGTAAGCAACATGGCTCTCTAAAACTCATTGAGGGCTTTATCGACAGCAGCGAGCCCGTGATTCTGATCGATGATTCGGTCAGTTCCGGATTGTCGATGGAAGAAGCTACTGAACGACTAGAAGAAGCGGGCTTGCGCGTGGAGGGCGGCGTTTGCCTGGTGCGGTTCGGATGGTATGGCGGATACGCGCGGATGCAGGAGCGCGGCTATCACATGGAGGCCGTCTACGACATCTGGGACGATTTCATTTCTCAAATGGAAGATGAAGAGCAGCTCTTAGCTAATGCTTCAAAATGGTTTCCGGAATTCCACTGGAGTACAGAGCGCGCTCCTGAAGGTTTACAGCCAACGGAACTCGCGCGACGCGTACTTTCAGAATATCTGTTGACGGGCAAACTGCTGCAACCCCCGGATCGGCTGGATGCGAACTACGATTCCGCCGGAGGAACATGGATTAGCATTCGTTCGCGCAAGGACATACATCGTCGTCATGCACGCGACGGCTTCTGGCACTTCCCGCTCGAGCCGCGAGACTCTACTGCGAAAGACGTAGTCATGGCTTGTCTGCGCACTTCTGTAGATCTTCCCGCGGGCGAGGAAGGCATCAGGCTGCTCAACGAAAGCGGAGTTGCCATTACCTTCTTTGGTGCATTGGAGCGTTGTAATCCTGGCCAACTAAATAACGATCGGTACGGCATTGTGGTCAGGAGTTTGGAACGACCGCAGAAAGTAGGTGGTGCGCTGCCGCGGATGCCAGGCATTCGAGGTGACTGGGAACAGTTTCAACATGCGAGGATCAAAAATGCGCAACTCATTTCCTTCGAACCTTACGAACTCTTTCGTCACGAAGTGCGGAAGGTAGTTGAACCAGGAATTGTCTGGCAGCCTACGGGTGTGCCGGCGCCTGAAAAACTACCCTGGCACCAGGACGAAAACATTTGTGGTCAAATCGCAAACTTAGCTCGACAGCATGTGTTGGCAAAGTTATTCGATCGCTCGGAAACGGTCGCGCCGTTCGATGAGAAACTCATTACAGAAGAGCTTTATTCCCTCTATGTCACGATTTACATCAACGGCCAGTTGCGCGGCTGCATGGGATCGGCCATCCACAACTTCAACGCCGATGTAGAGAGACTGGCACACGCTGCTCTCGAGGATAGTAGATTCGCAAATATCGAGGCGGTTGAGCCTGACGCTGTTGCAGTGAGCGTCTCGCTGCTTTTCAACCCGCTTGAGTTGGGTGAATTGCCGCTCGATGAAGTTGGCCGCTATTACCGTCATGGCCAGCAAACAGTCATGGTTTATCGTGACGACCACGTGGGACTTTTGCTGCCTTTCGTCGCAGCAACCGACAATCTTGATTCGTTAAACTTCGTCCAGGCCATCCTCGATAAGGCTGGATTAACTGAACCACCTTACTACTGGTGCCGGTTCGACTGCGTGACGTGGCTTGCGGAACGCCAAGGGGTATGGCCCATTGTCGGCGGCTTTCCCTCAATCGAAGATCGGTCTCATAACGTGAATGAGATGGCTGCGGTCCATCGCGCACTTCACACGCAATACCTACTCAAACATTTGAATGACGACGGTACGTTTTATTCACATTATCAACCGTTTCAGAACAGGCTTTTTGAGCAGGTCGATCCAGCACGACTGGCTTACGGTGCCTGGGTCTTGGCGCGGGCGTACAAAATACTACGCGAGAACGAGCTTAAGATCGCGGCGGAAAAAATCGTTGACTATCTCTTGCGTGACGTCGTTGAGGATGGACAGCGGATTTGGCTTGAAGGTCATGATGAGAATCCTTCAGTTGCCGAAACTTCCTTTCTGTCGTTAACGCTTGGCAGCCTTCCGGAAGACGAGCGGCGGCGGTCACTCAAAAGCGCTTTAGCGACTAGCTTGTGGTTGTGCATCGAACTTCCGCACGGTCGAATTGCTACCCATCGTCGTGTCGATCCATCGCTGGAAGCTTTTCAAGATTACACACCGGGCCAGGTTTTGTTGGCGCTTGGCACGGCTTGTGAAGAAGGCCACTCAACAATAGACGAAGTTAAGCTAACTCGGACCTTCCGTTATTACCGGCATCGGTTTCGTTACAAGCGGCATTTCGGTCAAGTCGCCTGGTTAACGCAAGCCTTTGCCAAGTGGTGGCAGGTAACTCATCAATCCTGCTTCGCGGAAATGACTTTTGAGATCGCAGATTGGGTGCTTGGGTATCAACAGGACACTAGCGGCGCTTTCATTAATGACCACCAACCGGAAAGTCCTGGCTACACAACTGCTATCTACCTGGAAGGCATCGCAGCCGCTCAGCGCGTTGCAGCCGATTTGAATGATCGTGCCCGGTATCAAACCTACTGCCGTTCTTTCGCCCAGGGTGTAACTTTCCTTGATCGACTAATCATCCAGGATCGTGATCAGTCAATCCTACCTAATCCGGAGTGGGCCGTTGGCGGTTTGCGTCAGGGACTTTACCAGAGTGAAGTTCGGATAGACTTCGTGCAACATTCACTCTCTGCGTTGCTGGAATTCATGCCACAGTAACCCACCTGACTGCCATACTGGTGTGCTGCGCGCGGGTGCCTGCCGAATGCGGTTGCAGTCGGACGCTGCTCCTGAGCATGCCTTTGTTTGCTACTTGCAAAATAACCTATTGAAGACTTCGGGGTTTAGTGTTATCTATCATCCACGCATGCCCAACAAGATCAGTCTCCCTCAGTTCTTGATTGCCCCCGACAAAGCTCCGAATAATTGACAGCAGTTCTTAAGTTGTC
>DATJKB010000271.1:0-6673 GCA_035491875.1 Pyrinomonadaceae bacterium
CCAGCTTGGCCGTATCGCGCGGCAGCAGCAACGATTGGGCGACGCGATTCGACACTTTGAACAAGTCGTTACGCGCGGGCCGGCACATTCGCAATATGAGATCTGGCGCGAGGTTGGTTCGACTTACATCGAAGCGGGGCAATTTGAAGATGCACGCAACGCGCTCGAACAGTTCTTGGAGCACCGGCCTTCAGATCCCGAGGGTCTTTATCTGATGGGCCGTGCCCACGCAGGTCTTGGAGATAAACGTGAGGCAGCAAGCTTGATGCAGGCGTGTATCGAGGCGGTCAAGACGTCGCCGGCCTATAAGTATCGAACTAGCAAACGCTGGCTGAATGAGGCGCAACAGTTTATCAAGAGTAGTCAGTAGTTTTTGTCGATAGTCCGTAGGCCGTTGTCCGTAGTCAGTTGTTTGGATCATTCAGCAACAACCACGGACTACGGACAACTGACCACGGACCACGGACAAAACCAAGAAACAATGCCAACTTCAAAACAGGCACTATTAGCATTAGAAGACGGACGTACATTTCGTGGGCGGTCGTGGGCGGCTGACGGCGAAGTTTGCGGCGAGATGGTATTCAACACTTCGATGACCGGCTATCAGGAAGTTGTCACCGACCCTTCTTACGCCGGCCAAATCGTCTGCATGACCTATCCGCTTATCGGCAACTACGGCGTCAACAACGACGACTCCGAATCCGCACGTCCATGGGTCGAAGGGTTCGTCGTGCGCGAAGCGAGTCGCATTACGTCGAGTTGGCGTGCGGAAGAAAGTCTCGCGGATTATCTGAAGCGTTGGAACATCGTTGCGATCGAGGGCCTCGACACGCGAGCGCTAGTCCGTCACATACGCGACAAAGGCGCAATGCGCGCATGTTTGTCGACTATCGATCTCGACCTGTCGAGCCTCGTGCAGAAAGCACGGCAATCACTGCCAATGGAGAATCGTGAACTCGCCAGTGTTGTTACCACCGGTGAACCATACGAGTTCCCAGCCGTTGGGAAAGAGCAGTTTCACGTAGTTTGTCTCGATTTCGGAGTGAAGAAAAACTCTCTCCGCGAACTTGCCAAACGTGGCTGTCGAACCACTGTGGTGCCGGCTTCCACGGCGGCAGAACAGGTGCTGGCGTTGAATCCCGATGGCATCTTTCTGTCGAATGGTCCAGGCGATCCGGCTTCGATGAATAAAGAGGTGAATGAGATTCGCGAACTGCTGAAAGCGCAACGACCGATCTTTGGCATCTGTTTCGGTCATCAACTTCTCGGTAGGGCATTTGGTGGCGACACGTTCAAACTCGCGTTTGGTCATCGAGGCGGCAATCAACCGGTGAAAGAGGTGAGCGGTGCGGGAGTTGAGATCACCTCGCACAACCACGGCTTTGCAGTGCGTGCTGAGAGTCTGCCGGCGGAAGTAGAAGTGACGCACATCAACCTCAACGATCGTTGCGTGGAAGGCATGCGACACAAGACCCTGCCGGTTATCTCAGTGCAGTACCATCCCGAAGCCGCACCGGGCCCACACGACGCGGAACACCATTTTCAACGGTTTGTTGACTTAATGATGAAGCAGAAGCGATAAGAACAATCATTCGTCATATATCATTTGCCATTTCTCATTTGTCATTTAGGAAGACCGGCCGCAGATTCACGCCGATAAAACACAGATTAGAGATTAAACAGAGAGAGGGCGCGCGCGCGAACGACAGCGAACGAGCGTCCCTGTTCTTTGCGTCCTGATCTGCGTTTATCTGCGGGAATCTGCGGCTGATCTTCCTAAATGACAAATGAGAAATGGCAAATGATATATGACCAATGCTTCACTCTTCCACTGGCATTTGCAGTTCGCCCGTGTCTAAATCCGGACGCGCACGCGACATCTGGTCAGGCGTTGTATTTGGTCCAAGCTCTCCAATAGGTTTAGTGGCAACGACTTTTGGAGCGCTTGGCTCGAGAAGATCTGCTAGTCCCTCACTGCCACGATGCTCCATCCAATGTCGATAGCTGACCGTAAGAATCGCAACGACAGGAATCGCCAGAAAGATCCCGGCCACGCCTGCCAATTCATGCCCGGCAAGGATCGCAAAGATCACTGCCAGCGGATGAAGATGAATGCCTTGACCAATCAACCGGGGATAAATGACGTAGTCCTGCACCACTCGCAGAACTCCCAGAAATAGCAGGATCAAGAAGGCTGAAAGCGGTCCGGCGTGCAGCAAGGCTAG
This sequence comes from Pyrinomonadaceae bacterium, assembly GCA_035491875.1. Lineage (GTDB taxonomy): Bacteria > Acidobacteriota > Blastocatellia > Pyrinomonadales > Pyrinomonadaceae > PSRF01. Next base: position 2,226 of record DATJKB010000271.1, read on the forward strand.
AAGCGCTGCCATGATCGCCACCGACAATGGACCAACCAAAGGAATAAACTCGAATAAAGCTGCAATGAAGCCCATCACAACCGGTCCCGGCAAACCCAGCAAGGTGAAACCGATTGCGCAGATGATGCCGATGAACAGACACGCAGTCAGTTGTGCGCGAATGTAGGCGGCGAGCGTGCTATTCAGATCCTGAAAAAACTCATCACCGCGCCAACGCCAACGCCCTCTGGGAAGCATCTGCAACGCTGATCGCCTGAAGCCTTCGGCATCTTTGAGAAGGAAAAAGGCGAGGATCGGAATCAGAACGAGCCACGGAAGATACCCGACATAGCCAATCGCATGCGTCACAAAGTCGCTGACTGTGTGGCTGACCTTCTCAACCAATCCGGGGACAGCATTGTTTGCTGCGTCGACGAGTGGACCAGGCATCCGGTGCGAGCGAAAGTACTCATTCAGTTGTTGCACCTTTTCGCCGACCGTCATCCAATAGCCTTTGGCCTGACCTGCAAACTCCGGAAACTGATTGCCGAGGCTCGGAACAATCAGGTAGAACGCCAGCACGATCCCCAAAGCGATGACCACGTAAGCAAGACAGATTGCTGCGACGCGTGGCAAGGCTAGAGTGCGCCCGCGCAGCGTCACCGGTCGTCGAATAAACTCTACAAGTGGAGATACGAAGTAGGCGAAGAAGATCGAAAGCACTAACAGCAGGATTACGCCAGTTAGTTTGACGATGATCCAAAGGATGACGGCGACCGCCAGCACTACTACAATCACGCGCAGCACGACACGTGTTGGTGGGCCATAAACCGCAACGGCCGTGCGATTGGTAGGTTCCTCTTTACTCACAAGCGCCCATTCAGAGCCTGGAATGCAAACGACCAATCAGATTTCGCACTCCATTCTGATCGTTCGCTGTTAGCTTATGAAACTCCACGCCGAATGTGTCAGGTGTGCCGTGATGCACTACCGCACCACGCAACGACAACGCATCCTCAGCGTCAAACAGCAGCAGGCCGAGCTGGTCGCCCACCTTAACATTCGGGCACGCGGGAAGATTCTTAACGCGAACACCGCCCAGACTTATATCGCCAGGTTCGCCGATGCCGATTGATTCACTCAAAGTCTCGTCTTCAATCGCCAGCATCACTCGCGAGCTCACGTAGTAACGCGGGTATCTTCTCCGGTCGTGTGTTGGTAGATCCTCTTGGTCGTGGGTTCTAGGGGAATTCATAAGAGGCCTCAGTTAGCTAGTTCGTCTTCATCTTCGTCAAGCTCCTCTTCCGATTCGCTTTCCGGTGGTGGCGGAGGAGGAACGACACGGGGTGCGGCGGGTTCCCAGATCAGGCCTTTCCATTCGTCTGTTTCACCCAATAGCTGTAATGCTGCCAATGGGTGTCCAGGGTTTCGTTCAATACGCAACACTTCGGCGATCACTTGTAGCCGCTCGCCGCCTTCACCCAGCACTTCCAGGCGTACACGACTGCCGACATCCGGCAACTGTCGGGGCAGATGAACCAACGTTCCTTCAGGCCCGACATTCTCCGTGATGCCTTCAGCGACTACATGTTGTCCGTCGTTTGCGTCCCACTCGGCTTTAACTTCAAGGCTGGCGAGATAGCGTGGGCCTTGACGGTTGTCAGTATCTACGTGGCGAGTCATAAAAAAATCTCCCTGAAGTGCGGCAACGGATGACGACACTTCAAGAAGCTCTGATTAAGCGAGAACTATTCAGTACCGTTCGCGGTAGCGGATGACCAGGAATCAACGCGGAGTGGAGTGATATTAGTCTGTCGATTCCTGGCCATCCGCTACCGCGAACGGTACTGAATAGCCGATCCTTAAAGTTAATCAGAGCTTCCGTCAAAAATGTTATTCCTCTTCGGTTCTCAACTTTTCTAACACTGAAAAGTCTTCGAGCGTAGTTACATCTCCCGCGACTGAACCGCTCGTCGCTATTTCTCTTAACAGCCGCCGCATGATCTTGCCCGAACGCGTTTTTGGGAGGGCGTCAGTAAAGCGAATGTCATCAGGTCGTGCCAAGGCGCCGATCTCTCTTGCAACGTGCGCGCGTAACTCCTGGTTCAGAGCGTCAGAAGCTGAATGCGACCCTTCGAGAGTGACAAAGGCGACAATCGCGGAGCCTTTTAGATCGTCAGGTCGACCAACGACCGCCGCTTCGGCAACTGCCTCATGTGAAACGAGCGCGCTTTCAACTTCCGCCGTACCCAATCGATGACCGCTCACGTTTATAACATCGTCGATACGACCCATGATCCAAAAATATCCGTCTGCGTCGCGGCGGGCGCCATCGCCAGCGAAATAGATGCCCTCAATCTGCGACCAATATTGTTGTCGATAGCGTTCGTCGTCGCCCCAAATTGTTCTCAACATCGAAGGCCATGGTCGCTTGATGACGAGATAACCGCCTTCATTTGGTCCCACACGCTTGCCCTCGCGCGTTAACACGTCAACATCGATCCCCGGAAACGGTTTTGTACCAGAGCCTGGTTTCGTAGGTGTGGCGCCTGGGATTGGCGTGATCATGATGGCACCGGTCTCCGTTTGCCACCACGTGTCGACGATCGGACACCGACCCTTGCCAATGATCTCGCGGTACCACATCCAAGCTTCGGGATTGATTGGCTCACCAACAGTCCCAAGCAAACGCAAACTTGATAGGTCGTGTTTGAGTGGCCATTGCTCTCCCCACTTAATGAATGCGCGAATGGCGGTCGGTGCTGTGTAGAAGGTATTTACTTTGTGACGTTCAATCATTGACCAGAAACGATCTGGCTCGGGAAAATTGGGCGCGCCTTCGTACATCAAAACTGTCGCGCCGTTCGAGAGCGGACCATAAACGACGTAGCTGTGGCCAGTCACCCACCCAATGTCAGCGGTGCACCAGTAGATGTCTTCGTCCTTCAGGTCAAAGACCCATTTTGATGTCAGGTGCGACTGAAGGAGATAACCGGCAGTCGTGTGAAGGATGCCCTTTGGTTTGCCCGTAGTGCCTGAGGTGTAAAGAATGTAAAGTGGATGTTCGCTGTCTAGATGTTCGGCGGCACAATCTGCATTGACCGTTGCTATCAATTCATGCCACCAGAAATCACGACCCGCCTGCATGTGCTGCGGTGATCCAGTTCGACGAACGACGATGCATGACTTCACTGAAGGAGTCTGTTTCAATGCTTCATCGACCGCCGCTTTGAGCTTTACTTCCCCGCCGCGTCGCCAACCGCCGTCGGCTGTCACTACGACCTTGCAACTCGCGTCGTTGATGCGATCGATCAGCGCGGCGCTGGAAAACCCTCCGAATACGACTGAATGAGTAGCGCCAATGCGCGCGCATGCCAACATTGAGATTGCGAGTTCCGGAATCAGCGGCATATAGAGCGCAACACGGTCGCCACGCTCGACTCCCATTTTCTTCAAGACATTCGCGAACCTGCATACTTCTGTGTGCAGCTGCTGGTACGTGAGCGTACGTTGATCTCCGGGCTCGCCTTCCCAAATCAACGCAGCTTTGTTGCGTCGCCAGGTGGACAGATGACGATCCAGGCAGTTGTGGGAAACATTCAATTTGCCGCCGATAAACCACTGAGCGTGGGGCGCCTCCCATTCGAGTACTTTGTCCCACTTTTTGAACCAGGAAAGTTCCTCGGCCATGCGCGACCAGAATCCTTCCGGGTCAGTGCTTGCTTCTGTGCGAAGTGCCTCCAACTCAGCCATCGATTTTATATGTGCGTGTTTAGAAAAATGTTCCGGTGGAGGGAATACGCGGTCTTCAGTTAGCACTGAATCGATGTTCGGTACGACGCTTGACATAACTCCTGCAAATTTCGACGAAAATTAGTCTCTTGCTTTGTGTGCCTGTGTACCACAGAATCGCTTGGCTCAACAAGACGTTGTGATCCCGAAAACTTATGAAAGAGTATTTGTTTGTTTACGGAAGCCTGCGCAGTTCGGGTGAGGTCCCCTCACAAATCGCCCCGATAGTTAACCGTTTCCGGCGGCTCGGTGCAGCGCAAGTCAACGGTCTGCTGTATGACTTCGGACAGTATTGCGGTGCTGTTTTGGATCATAGTGCGAACAACGTGATTCATGGTGAACTTGTAGAGTTGCCGAAAGGGGACGAGGTGTTGGAGTCGCTTGATAGGTACGAAGAGATTGAGCCTTCCAACATCGGTGGCGGTCTTTTCGCGCGGAAGAGGGCGACCGTGGTTTTAGCGGATGGCTCACAAGAAGAAGCTTGGATCTATGTTTACAACCGAGCGCCTGGTGATGCGCGGTTGATACCGGGCGGCGATTATCAGCAATGGACGTTCAGGGAGTCGTCGAAATGAAACTCCACGTCGGCACGAGCGGCTACAGCTACAAAGAATGGAAAGGCAGCTTTTATCCGGAGAAGCTTCCGGCGAAAGAGATGCTGGCTTATTACGCGTCGA
>DATJKB010000272.1:0-6576 GCA_035491875.1 Pyrinomonadaceae bacterium
ACCCTGGATTTGGGACAACATTAAGGTACTTTTTTACTGGTGGGTTGCGTCGGCTCCGTTAGTTGCTTTGTTGTTGGCGCGACTCTGGCGTGAAGGCGCCGTGAAACGGGTGATTGCTGTCGTCCTGTTTGCGACACTTACTTTGGCGGGCGCAGTCGAAGTGGCGGGCATTGCGTTTCGATCTGTAAAGTATTCGCTCTTTGACGACTCTGGGATTCGTTTCGCTGAAATGATCAAACAACGCACCCCGCCGCGGTCGTTGATCATGCACGCTCCGGTTCACAATAATCCTGTGTTTCTCAGCGGCCGGCGATCGCTCATGGGGTATCCCGGACACATATGGACACACGGCCTCAACTTCGTTCGTCGTGAAGGCGATTTGAAAAAGATGTACCTGGGCGGTATGGACGCCGAACAGTTGCTTTACAACTATCAGATTCAGTATGTCGTTGTGGGCCCGCTCGAGCGTTTGGTAATGCCGGTCAACGAGCAGTTCTTCTCACAATATCCAAAGATTGGTGAAGTTGGTGAGTACACGCTCTACAAAGTCCAGCGCCAGTAGAAAGCCGGTTTCGACGTTCGGCCCCGCGGATAGAAATCAGAGTGACGCGGCGACGACTGAACTCTCGGAACGTTTCTGGAGAATCGCCGCGATCGCGATTCTGGCCGTCGGCGCATTCCTCCGTATTTTTAACCTCAACCTCGTTCCGCTCCATCATGACGAAGGGGTGAACGGAAACTTTTTAGTGAAGCTCGTTCGTGATGGAGTCTATCAATACGATCCCGCGAACTATCATGGCCCAACCCTTTATTACTTCAGCGCGTTTTTTCCGTGGCTGCTAAAAATCTTATTCGGACCATCTGCTCGCGAAACTTACGGCCTAACAACGATCTCCATCCGCCTGGTGCCCGCACTCTTCGGCGTGGCGACAATCTGGCTGATCCTTCTACTTCGCAAATACGTCGGCTCTATCGCAGCGCTGAGCGGGGCCCTGCTTCTCGCGATCTCTCCGGGCGCCGTTTATTTATCTCGTTACTTTATTCACGAGACATTGTTTGTCTTTTTCACCTTAGGAATAGTGGTGGCAGTGCTGAGGTGTTTCAGCGAGCGCAATCCTTTCTATCTGTTGGTGGCGGCTGCATCGGCGGCGTTGATGTTTGCGACAAAAGAGACCGCGATGATCTCAGTCGCAGTTTTGCTGATTGCCTTGGCGATGACATTGATTTACGTGCGCTTGTTTGGTCGCAGCGCAGCGCCGGCCAAACCGAGAAAACAACGGAAGACATGGACAGGCGTTGGTTTGTCAGACTTCGTCTACCAGCTTGGTGGTCCAATAAACATCGGGATCTGGCTGGTGCTGGCTGTTCTCGTTTTCGTAGGTCTCAATATCCTCTTTTATTCCTCCTTCTTTACCAATTATCCCAAAGGAGTTTACGACGCGTTACGAACGTTCGACTTCTGGAGTAAGACCGGGAAGGAAGCGCACGTCCATCCGATCACCACCTACATCAAATGGTTAATCAAAGAAGAGTCTCCTTTGTTATTCCTTGGCAGTGTGGGAGCCATCGCGGCTGTTTTTAGTCGCAAGTGGCCGGTAGCTTTGTTTTGCTCGCTGTGGGCCTTTGGTTTGACAGCAGCGTATTCGCTTGTCCCATACAAGACTCCGTGGCTTGTGTTGAACTTTGTCGTGCCGCTTGCGATTGCAGCCGGTTATGCGATTCAGACCATTTACGAGGTTGATGGGCGGCAGCTCAGATTGCCGGCCGTTTTTCTTCTCGCTGCAGTTTGCGTTAATTCTTACCAAATGGTCGATTTGAACTTCGTTAACTACGACAACGACGATATCTATTACGTTTATGTCTACGCCCATACAAAACGAGAGACTAAGCAACTTGTCGATGAAATCGACAAGTACGCCCGACGGGCGAGCCAGGGAAACACAGGGATAACCATTATGTCGCCAGATTACTGGCCTTTGCCCTGGTATCTGAGGAATTACTCTCGAGTCGGCTACTACGGTCGGTTGACCCAGACGGTAGAACCAATTGTCATCGCGAATGAGACGCAGCGAACTGAGGTCGAAGGAACTCTTGGAGGGTCCTACCGTCTGGTGCCGTCCGGGAGTGGGACGGGCGCGTTTGCCCTTCGTCCGGGGGTTGATTTGCTGTTGTATGTCCGAGGGGATTTGTAAGATTTCAGACGAAGGCAGACGGCGCCGACTGAGCGGAAAAATTAAGCGTCAGAACTAACTGGGCTTGCCTCTTCACTTAAGCCAGCCTCAGTTCAAGTTATTGTTGACATTCTAAGCGGCTGACACTTATATTGGCTCACCCGTACTTTAGCCAGGATGAGCCTCGCCAAAGGCTCCCTGCTTCGGCCAAAACAGAGCTACTCGCAAGCATGTTCAAACTCCAGCGGTTAGAAATTACCGGTTTTAAATCCTTCGCCGACTACACCGAAATAATCTTCACTGGAGATGGAATTACTGCCATTGTCGGCCCAAACGGCTGCGGTAAGAGCAACGTAGCAGACGCAATTGCGTGGGTTTTGGGGGAGCAGCGCGTCAAACATCTGCGCGGCGGCGAGATGAAGGACGTCATATTCCAGGGATCCCGCAATCGTCCTCCCAGCGGTATGGCCGAAGTCGTTATGCACCTCGTGCGTGACGAGGTCATCGAATCCGAGCCAGATATCGAAGACATCGATTCGACGCTTGAAAAGCTGGATGACCAGCTTGTCGATATCGACCAGATTCTCCCAGAAGAAGTAAAAGCTGAGACAAATGACGAAACACCGGCTGCGCCGGTTGCGATAGACACTGCCGCCGTCACTACTGAAGCTCTGCCGTTAGCGGACGCGGAACCGTCAACCTCGACTACACCTCGCGTCAGTCACAAGCGCCATTGGCGTCGTCGAAACTTGGCGCTCGAGTTTGCGCCTGGCGAAGCCGTGACCGTGACTCGTCGACTGTATCGATCGGGTGAGAGTGAGTATCTGCTGAACGATAAGATTTGCCGGCTGCGTGATATTCAGGATCTCTTCTCGGGAACAGGCTTGGCCGGAGGTCACTACGCGATTATCGAGCAGGGCAGGATTGGTCAAATCCTTTCCGCCAAACCGATGGATCGCCGAACGATCATTGAAGAAGCGGCAGGAATTACAAAGTTTCGTGTGCGACAGCGGGCAACGGAAGGTCGCCTGGAATCGGCGCGGTCGAATCTGTCGCGCATCACCGACATCGTTTCAGAAATCGATCGACAGGTAAACAGCCTGCGACGACAAGCCGCAAAGGCTCGACGCTACGGGGTGTTGCGTGAAGAGCTGAGAGAACTGCTGCGCCAGGTATACATCGCGGAAGATGCCAAACTCAGCACTCTTCTCGCAGAAACCAAAACTAAGCTTCATGAAATTGCCGAGCTGGAAGCCGGTATCGCTCAAGAATTAGCTACGCGCGAAACAGACGCTCGAGCCGCAACGCAGGACGCGCGCAATCTCGAAGACGAGTTGTCGGCTGCGCGAGCTGCTGCGGCTGAAGCTGTACTACGTCGAGATCGAGAAGCTCGTGAACGCGTCTATCAACAAGAACAACTGGACGAGATTGAAAAACGCCGCACTGATGTCACTTCCGAACTCGAAGGCTTGACTCAACGTCTCGCACTCGTGGAACAGGAGTGCAATCGCCTCCAGGCCGAGGATGCAAGACTCCGGGAAGAAGCCGATCAAACGACGTTGCGGCTGCGAGAAGCTGAAGAAGGCTATTCGCGCAAGTTAACTGCGGCGAGCGAAGCAGAGGCTGAGATCGAAACTGCTCGAGGTGCGCTGCTTACGCAGACCGCGATCGCCGAGAGATTGCGTGAGATTGCGCGACAGCTTGAAGGCACGCTGGAGCGTCTATCGCAACAAGCCGAAGGATTGGCAAGAGAAGGTGAGCGAGCTGAAGTTCAACACGTTGAGCGAAAACTCGAAGCTGATCGGTTCAGTCAGGAACTAGGCGCAGTTCGTGATCAGGTAACCCGACTACAGACCGAGCGGGAGTTTGCCGTCGATGCAGTTGTTCAAGGTCACGAAGCAGTTAGTGATACCGAGGCTGAGCTTTCGCGCGTTCGAGATGAGCATTCGCGTGCGAGCCATCGACTCGAGAGTTTGAAGGAACTCGATCAGAGGCGCGCCTACTACTCGCCGGCAGTACAACTTATTTTCTCCAAGGGCGAAGGACCAAGAGACTTTCATTACATCGGCACCCTTGCTGATGCATTGAATGTCGAAGCGAAATGGGAACGCGCCGTCGAAGGCGTGCTTGGGTCGTCACTCCAATCGATCGTCGTCCCGACGCCGGACGACGCAGTTCGTGCCGCGCAATGGCTGCGTGAGAACAACGGCGGTCGGGCTAGTTTCCTGGTAGCCGGCCTTCACGGCGGAAGCGATGACACAGACACGCTGACTTGCAAACTCGAGGAACGACAGTCGCTCTCTTTTGGGTACAGCGAAGACGTTCGTGAAGATGTTCGCATTAGTGACATCCTCGGCGCGCCGCAACAATTGATTACGGTCCTCAGGCGGACTCTTCCGCAAAAGATGAATGCGCGGCTAGCTCGAAATCTCGAAGAGGCGATGGAAAAATCGATCGCCACTGGCGAGATGTTCGTCACCCTGAACGGCGATTGGATCGCCAGTGGTCAGTTTGTGAATGCCGGTGATGCGCGTGATGTCGAAGAAGGAGCCGGGTTGCTGGCCTTCAAACGCGAACTTCGCGAGCTGGAAACACGCGCGGAAGCATTGGGTCGGGAAGTTGAAGGCGCTTCAAATGCCGCTAAGGACGCACGCGCTCGACTCGTTGGAGTCGAAGACGCTGTTGTTCTGCTAAATGAAGCAATCGGGCGCGAAGAGCGCGAAGCAATGACTCGCGAACTTACGGCTGCCGGCCTGGCTCAAGAAGTCGAACGTGCCGAACGTCACGTGCGAGTGGTCGCTCAAGATTCGGCACGCATCGCAGAGGAGCGCCGTGAACTCGAACAAAGACGCAGTCGCGCTCTGCTCGATGCAGTCGCCGCCGAACAAGCACGCGAATCGGCAGCTGACCATGTCATCCAGGCGTCGGGCCTGCTCGCAGATCTTCGTCGCGAAGCAGAGGTTGAAAGCGAATCGTTGGCGGCCCAACGTGCCGCTGCAGCGGCTGCCGCCGAAAGAAGGCGCTCAACGACCGCAGAACTACGAAGGTTGGAAGCAGAACTGGCTGATGTCAGAGCACGGCTTGATCGGCATGGGGTCGACCTGTCTGAGATGAGCGAGCGGGCAACCGAACTCGCGAAATCGATTGCCGAGCTCACAATTAAAGCCGGATCGGTAGAGACCGAACGAGCAGCGGAAGAGAATCAAATCGCTGAACTGTCCGCGAGCCTGCAATGGGCAAGAGAACAGGCCGACGCGTTCGCTGCGGAACTGTCCGAACTCAACCGACGAGCTGCGGAAGTGCGCGACTCCAGATCTGGTCTGGAAGTGCAACGCGCTGAAGCACAGGCGCGGCAAACGTATGTACACGAAAACTGTCAATCGGAGTTAGGTCAGTCGCTTGAGGATCTCGCGCGAGAAGTGACACTGCCTGACGATTTCGATTTCGATCAGAATCATCAACGCGTCGAGGAGTTGCGCGCGCGGCTCGAAGGTTTTGGCGCCGTCAACATGATGGCGCTCGAAGAGCTGGCCGAGGCAGAGGAGCGTTTGCTTTTTCTGACCGTGCAGCGTCAGGACATCATCGAAGGCATTGCCTCGACCGAAGAAGCATTGCGTGAGATCAAGCGACGCTCTCGAGAGCGCTTCCGCCACGCATTCGAACACATCAACAAGAACTTCAGCGAACTGTTCCAGGAGCTCTTTGGGGGAGGCCGCGGCGAAATGAGCCTGATCGATACTGACGATATTTTGGAATCAGGAATCGATGTGGTGGCGCAACCGCCAGGCAAACGATTGCAAAACGTCCTGCTTTTGTCGGGTGGCGAGAAGGCGATGGCGGCTTTGGCCCTGGTTCTTGGTATTTTCCATTACCGTCCCGCGCCCTTCTGTCTGCTTGATGAGGTCGACGCTCCACTTGACGAAGCGAACGTTGGGCGGTTTACTGATAAGGTCGCTCAGATGTCGACCAACACTCAGTTCATCGTAATCACTCATAACAAGCGAACGATGGAAATGGCCCGAGCGTTGTATGGCGTGACAATGGAGGACGCTGGAGTTTCGAAGTTGGTATCAGTAAGGTTCGAGTGAAGCAGTTAAACTTAGCGAAGTGCGCTCTCCCCGCCGCGTTGCTGATTTTCAGCGCGGCGATTTTTAATTATGCGCAGGACACGCGCAAAAACCAACGTCCAAATAAAGCAACGGAACCTCCCGCAACGGCTAGCCCACTGCCGGCAAACATCGACAGGACAGTCAAATACTCTTACGAGTTCTCACAACCAAACTTCTATATCAACCACATCACCATTGAACATGACCAGGTTGGTAAGGGCACAATTAAGTTTACGCGAAAGAACGAAGATGCTGAGGTCGTGGAGCCGTTGCAACTGTCGGCCGACGCAGCGACG
>DATJKB010000273.1:0-3229 GCA_035491875.1 Pyrinomonadaceae bacterium
GTCGAAGCCTATCGGCAGGGGGAAATGCTTCTTTCAGTCTGCCGCGACTGTTTGGGTAACTCGCGTACCCGCGGTGAATCTCTTTGGCAAACGGACTACGCGAGCCGCAAACAACCACAACCATACAAGTCCCGATAAACCAGACAGCAGTCCTGAAGTAACTGTCAAAGTGCGCGGCGTAATGCTGTAGAGCAACCAACCAGCGCCCGCTGTTGAGAACGTCCACACCAACATCTCGCTCGCCCGATCTGTGATCGACACGCGCCCACGCAGCTTGTCAGGAACAAGTCGCATCAACAGAGTCTCCTGAACAGCGAACTCCGCGCCCAACAAAGCGCGCGATACAAACATGAAACCGCTGGCAAGCCACAGATTTGGCATCACACCGATCAACGCAAAGAAGATCCCTTGAACGAATAAACTCCAGCCGATGAAACCAATTATCCGTCCAACGCTCTCGACATATGCTCCAACCCGACGAGCGATCATCATTCCCACGAATAGACCGGTCCCATTTGCGACATAGAAAGCAGCGACCGCAGCATCAGCATTCGAACCCGTAGGACCAGCGAAAACAATACCGCCCAAGCGATCGATGATCAGATTTATCGCGCCACCGCCGATGGCCCAAACAATGTTGATGGCCAGTATTGTCGCCACTGGCCCATGCGTAACGATGTAATGCCAGCCTTCGCGAATGTCTTGCCAATAGCTGCGACGTTCGGTTTTCGATTCGACTGTCGAAGTTTGTCGCGTTTGTTCTTCAGGTACCAACCAGACGGAATACGCAGACGCCGCAAATGAAATCGCATTGATCACAAACGCGGCTTCATACCCAACAACCGCTGAAGTCCACCCGCCGAGTGCTGCACCCAGCGACATCAGCAGAAACCTGGAAGAGAACATCAACGCATTGCCTGCGAGTAGATCGCGCTCACCGATGATATTCGGCACTGCGGCATTCTTTGCTGCTTCGAAAAATGTGCCGAAGAACGACAACAGCACGGTGCAAACATACGCAATCCAAAGATCCTGCGGCCGTCTCACCAGGAGAAATCCAAGAGCAACAGCAACGCGCACCAGATCTGTAACGATCATCACCGTTCGCCGCGACCAACGATCCGCGATTGCACCGGCGAGAGGCGCAAAAATGGTGAAAGGCACCAACCGGAGTATCAACATTATCGTGGTGACTTCCGGCGAAGCATGCGAAACAACGCGCACCAATCCAAGCGCCGCGATGAAGTTGAACCAGTTACCTAACTCAGAGATAACCTGGCCCACCCAAAGGCGGCGGAAGGAACGATTGCCCCGAAGTAGTTGTAAATAAGTCAGCGAGTCCATTAAAAAAGCCGCCTCAACTATGGAAGGCGGCGTCTCTGTTCAGGATTCCAAAATCTTCAACCGCCTTTGAATTTTGGAGGCCGCTTCTCTAGAAATGCTGTGACGCCCTCCACGAAATCACCGGTCTTGCCTGATTCGATCTGCGCCTGCCGTTCGAGGTCGAGTTGCTGACCATAATCGTTTGTCGCGCTTGCCTCCAACAGCCGTTTGATTTGCCCGATAGCGGCAGTCGGCGCTTTGGCGAGCTTTTGGGCCAACGACATTACGTGGCCCATCAGCTCACTGTCAGAGATCACTCCATTGATCATGCCAATTTCATAAGCGCGTTTTGCCGAAACCATATCGCCAGTGAACATCAGCTCAGCGGCCCTCTTCAAACCGACCAGGCGTGGAAGTATGAACGTACCGCCGATATCTGGTGACAAACCTATCTTAATAAACGCCTGATTGAAGCTCGCACTTTCGGCCGCAAATATGAGATCGCACGCGAGCGCGAGATTGCAGCCTCCACCGGAAGCAACTCCGTTGACGGCTGCGACGATCGGCACCGGCGTCTTTCTTATGAGCACTACGAGATCATTCAATCGACGCAGTGGCTCGTCGAAGAAGGCGCTAACATCGCCTTCCCTGCTGGCAATCTCCTGCATCTCCCGCAAATCCCCGCCGGCACAAAAAGCTCGACCTGCACCTGTCAACACGATGGCCCTTGCACCGTTCTGCACTGCTATTTTGAGCGCGTCCTGAAGTTCATTCGCAACTTCAGTGGTCAGCGCATTCAAACGCTCAGGACGGTTAAGCGTCAGAACGCAGACACTCGCATCGAGCTGTGATTGAATCGTTTGATAAGTCACAAGTTTTGAAGACGCGTATCCAACAGTCGCGCCTGTTTCGACGTTGCGTATGTCGAAGATTAATTATTAAACCGCGTGCCGGAGCAAAAGCTTAAAGCCGAATTCTAAGTTCGTTGCGCCGCGCGATTCGCACTGAAGCAATCCCCACAAAGCACTGGACGCCCGGTCGAAGGCTTGAAGGGTACAGAGTCAGTCTTGCCACACTGATCGCAAGTGATCTCAAATCTCTGTCGCTCTCCTCCTGGTCCTCTCGACCCACCGAAGTTTTGGCGTCGCGCATCTCTGCAGGGCTTGCAACGCTTTGGGTGAGTCAGGTTTCTTTCTCGATAGTACTCCTGTTCTCGTTCAGAGAATTGAAACGGCGTGTTGCATTCTGCACACATGATCTCCAGATCTGGCATGGTGGTTTTCTCCAAGAGAGCAGCGCGAGGTCCACTCTCTTTGCTTCGGAGCGCCGGCGTCGCCTTTCTTTCAACACGTTGTGTGTTCCAAAGCGCCTTGGTCATCAAACACTACGCCGAAAAGCATAACGCGTCCCGATTCGTTTGATGGGCCGAGTTTACTCCAGCAACACGGTCTATTCCAAACAATTAATGTTGCAAAACGTCTCAGTCCAGCCGGTATCTTGTTGCTGAATCGCCACACGGATCGCGCGGAACTCAATCAGAAACGCAGGCACGTCTGTTGCTCTTGATTATCGGCAGTTCGCCTAACTCGAATAAGGTTCACGATTGTTGACCAAACAAACTACGCTCGCGCAGGCGGTTGAAACCCACGGTGTTGGGCTGCATACTGCGGTCCCGGTCCATATCAGGCTAGTTCCTGCACCTCCCGACACAGGTTATGTATTTCGCCGGACTGACCTCGGTGGTTTTGAGATTCCAGCCACCGTCGAGTCAGTCGCTCATTGTGGTTACGCAACAACACTGATGCGAACCGGCGTGATGCTCTCAACTGTCGAGCATCTGCTCTCGGCTCTGCGTGGACTCAATGTCGATAATGCCTACATTGAAGTCGATAACCTCGAGATTCCG
>DATJKB010000274.1:0-12057 GCA_035491875.1 Pyrinomonadaceae bacterium
ATTCCACTCTGCTTTTAAGGAATTGAATGAACTGCTTGTGCGTGAGTTCGACAACAACCCGCTGATGGAGTTTGTTGACTTGATGATGTATGGATTCTGGGGTGAAGGTCATACCAGCAATCTTCCAAATCCATTTCCAGATTACGTGACCGCGAGTAAGACATTCATCGATCTGACTCAACTACAGCTGGATCTCTGGAAAACTGTTCCGCTCGCAGTCAATACTCAACCCGACATCAGTAATGTTGGCAACACCGAAGTTCAGGATCTATGTGTTCGGGCCGGGTGTTGGCTACGTTCTGACAGTATTGTCATTGAAGAACCGATTCAGATTGAAGAATTGTCAAATCGTCCTCCCTGGCTTGCTACGATCATGGAAGATGGTTATTACCGCCAGTATCGAGTTGATCCCTCTTATATTCCTCTCGACGAGAGCGGCACCAACGTACTTGAAAAATGGATGCTCCATTCGCTGGACCTCGGCGCCAATTACTGGTCTCTCTGGACAGAGTCGGACAATCTAAAGCGTTACTACGAAAAGTATCCGAATGGCTTTGACACTCTGCAAAGACGCCTCGGCTACCGCGTACGACCTTCCTGGGTTTGGCAACGAAAGCGATATGGTACTGATGAAATAATTGTGGCAGTCACTAACGATGGCGTAGCGGGTGTTCCCGGCATACTTCGACTTTACCTTGAGAGTCTCGATGGAAAAATCAAAATAGCGGGCTCACTTGACGCCGGTCATCCGCACGCTGGCAGAATCAGGCAAGCTTCGTTTCTACTCCCTCCGAACAGCGACGGACTCAAGTTCAAAGTTCGCGCAGAACTCGAAACTAAAGGCGGAAGGCGACGACCTGTTAACTGGGCCATGGCCCAACCAACCAACTCAGATGGGTCGATAAACTTTCAACTGCTTCGTCGAGACGATCCGAAGTGGCGAAAAGGAGTTTGAACCAGCCTAATGAGCTACTCAATCGGCGTAGACCTTGGTGGTACAAACATAAAAACGGTGGCTGTCTCACGAGAAGGGCAAGTTCTGAAATTCTTAACTTCTGAGACAGCTGACCTTGAGGGCTCGTGGCCACAAACTATCAAAGCGCAACTCGAAACCATTGAGCAATTTATGGCTCAAGCGCCTTGCAATATCGGAATTGCAGCGCCTGGATTAGCCGCTAAAGATGGGCGATCAATCGCGTACATGCAGGGACGACTGAATGGGCTCGAAGGATTCATGTGGACTGATTTCCTAAAAACTACTAAACCGGTATTAGTACTGAACGATGCACACGCCGCTCTCTTAGGTGAGGTTTGGCAAGGCTCAGCAAAAGGTTTCAGCAACGTTATTCTGTTAACTCTAGGAACTGGTGTAGGGGGTGCAGTGTTAGCGGATGGGCGTTTACTTAAAGGTCACATTGGAAGAGCCGGCCACCTTGGCCATGTTACGGTGAACTCCGATGGAAATGCCGATATCGTGGGCGCACCGGGAAGCCTGGAAGAGAGGATCGGCAACTACAATATTTCTGAGCGGTCGCAGGGACGATTTAATTCAACCCGCGAACTCGTCGAAGCTCATTCGCGCGGTGACAAAGACGCGACGTCAATCTGGCTCAGATCGGTTTTTCACCTGGCTGCCGCGATTGCCTCTTTCATAAATGCATTTGATCCAGAGATCGTCATCATCGGCGGAGGCATCGCTCAAGCTGGTCCAACTCTCTTTGAGCCTCTCGCGAACTATCTCGACAAGTTCGAGTGGCGACCGATGAATCACCGCGTGCCCGTCATATCAGCGTCTCTGGGGCACAAGGCAGGTGCGATCGGTGCGGCCTATAGTGCAATTTTGCAGTCGGACTCATCGGTCTGATCTGTGATAACCGTGCTAATCTGTGGCCTCTTCTTAGCTCTTGTTCGTTTTAGTTTCGCGGGTGTTCGTGAATCTTTTGTTGTCGCTATGAGAAAGAGCACGTCATATGAATGAACGTTAAGAAGTGATGGTGAACCTAGATGAACTTTACCGCCCTTGACTGGACAATCGTCGGTGCTTACCTGGCGGCCTCGGTTACCGTAGGTCTGCTTGGAAAACGTTACGTCGGTAAACTCTCACACTACCTCGTCGCCGGACGTGAGCTGGGATTGTACGTAGGGATCGCTACTCTCGCGGCTACCGAGATTGGAACTATTACTTTCATGTACAACGCCGAACTTGGTTACAAGTACGGCTTCGCTGCTTTTGCCGCGGCAATGATCTCGGGACTGGTGATGATATTTGTTGGCCGAACAGGCTTCGTCATCCGTCGCTTCCGCGAATTGAAGTTAATGACTGTGCCGGAGTATTTCGAAATTAAGTACAGTCGCGGATTGCGCATCGTCACAGGAATTCTTGTCGCTTTGGGCGGCATTCTCAACATGGGTGTCTTTCTGAAGATCGAAGGTGAATTTCTAACGATCGTGAGTGGAATCGACACCCGACACATCGTTGTTGTGATGACCGTAATACTGCTGCTCGAGTTGGTATACACAGTGCTTGGAGGCATGGTCTCCGTCGTCATTACCGATTTCATTCAATACGTCCTGTTGTCCGTGGCAACGATTCTCGTCTCTATCTATGCGGTCTACTACGCTGGCTGGGGGAACATCGTGGCCAAAGTTTCGACCGTAATGGGCGACGCCGGTTTCGACCCAATCGCCAATCCAAAATTCGGCGTTATTTTTTTGGTATGGCAAGTCCTCCTATGGTTCTCAGTTCATACCTGTTGGCAGACAACTGCGATGCGGATGTTCTCGACGAAAGATCCTGAAACGTCGAAGCGCGTCATGACCTGGACGGGATTTATCTTTCTTGGGCGAGGAGTCCTCCCAATGCTGTGGGGAATAGCAGCCCTAACGCTATACGGCACAGGCGCCCTTACTGGTGGCGTGCCCGCGCCAGTTGTAAATGGCCAAACGCTCGCGCCGATTGACGCGATGCCGGCAATGCTCGCAAATATTCTCGGTCCAGGAATTCGCGGCATCGTGGTCGCGGGAATGCTGGCGGCAACGATGTCTGTTAATAGTTCGTACCTGCTTGGTTGGAGCGCTGTGATTTCACAAGACGTAATCATGCCGATTCGCCGCGTTCTGGGGAAAGGGGCCTTGAGTTCGCGAGCGCAGATTTTGGTGAACCGAATTGCGAACCTGTTTGTGAGTCTGTTTCTAATGTTTTGGGGTCTGTACTATACGCCTCCTGGTGCCGTGTATCTTTATCTGAATATCACCGGAACAATCTTTCTGGCAGGCGCATTTGTCTGTGTTATCGGTGGTCTTTACTGGCGACGCTCCAATGTGATTGGAGGTTATGCCGCGATGTTAGCCGGAGCTGCAGGAGCCATTATTCCGTTTTTCTTTCTGCACTGGAGTGAGAATGTTACCGGCTTTGCTGCATTTGGCCTGGCCGCAAGCGGTCTAATCGTTGGCTCACTGCTTGGTCGTCCGAAAGTTGTTGCGAACGAGCAGGTCGTTTCCACTGACTGAAGTTATTGGAGGTGTCCGATGAATCTCTGGCTATGGTTCTGGATGATTAGCCTACTCGTGGCAGGAAGTTCATTTGCTTTAATAACAGTTGTTGTGACGATAAAGGGTGCCGGCGACCTTAAAAGTTGGTTCAGGAGTTTGCAGCAGCAGAACAAAGAATAACGTCTCGATATTCCTCAGAATACTACAAGAGAACGACGGTCTAAGCTCAATGATCAGAATAGCAATAGCCGGTTGTGGCGAACATTCGCGCAGTAGCCATGCTACGCCGCTTGCGAGATATGCGTCACAACATCCAGGTGAGATTAAGCTGGTGGCAGCATGCGATCTTGACGCACGCAAAGCAGATGAGTTCTGTCATTCGTTTGGGTTTCAGCAGCCCTACACCGACTTGAATCAAATGCTTGAGGAGCAGAAGCCCGATGCGTGCGTTTGTGTCATGCCGATAGACCACATTGTTGAAATAGGAATCGAACTCCTTGAGCGTCGCATTCCTTCTGTGATTGAAAAACCACTTGGAACGTCGCTCGACGAAATTGAGAGACTGGCTCGCGTTGCTCGTGAAACTGAAACTCCTCACATGGTTTCAGTAAATCGTCGCTTCATGCCGTACTTAAATGAAACGAGATCCTGGCTCCAAGACATCGGTCCCCTTCGCTACGTACGAGCCACACAAGTGCGGCATGCGCGTAATGAAGAAGACTTCATTTGGTCAACGGCAATACATGTAGTCGATGCGTTGCGGTATATGGTTGGTGAGATAAAGAGTTTTCACGTTGAGAGCATTATGAGTGGAGGCACCGCCGCCTGGTATCTCATCTCTCTGCAGTTTGAAGATGGGTCAATGGGTCAGGTCGAGATCCTGCCGACATCCGGCATGGTGGAAGAGTCTTACGAATTCTTTGGCGAACGCTTCCGAGCGCGCGTTACAGCTGGTGCCGGAACTCAACGTTCGCTTGAGCATTGGCGTGACAACGAACTTGTTAGAGAAGCAACATCGGATGAATCCGAGCCGGAAGATCTTCGCAATGGGGCCTATCAAGAAGTGGAAGAGTTTGTTGCCTCTCTTCGGAAAGTCCGTCACCCATATCCTCCAATAGAACAAATTCTGCCGTCAGCACGCATCTGTTTTGCGATTGCGGACTCAGTTGCGCAACTAGAGACAACATAACCGAATTATGGCGACGATCAACGTAATTGCAGTGCGCAGAAGTATCTGTTTTTAGCCGGCGAAGCAGGCGAAAAGCATAAAGCCTGGGGCGTCAGCCCCAGGTAGACCTAACGTAGTGTTTTCGGAGCCCGTGAAACGGGCGACAGCGATTTCACGCTTTCGCCCGCTGTCGCGGGCTAGTGATCTGATCGGACTTGGACCTGGGGCTAACGCCCCAGGCTTTATGCTCTCGCCTGCTTCGCAGGCTGGAAAGATCGACCAACTCTCTAGCATCAAGATGAGACTCACCTGCAAAACCAAAGCTACGCCGAAATTCATTTACATAGTGATCATCCTGATCACCTTGTTGCTCTTCCCTGCCGTAGCGCAGGAGCAGAAGAGAGTTGGTGGGAGTGCGTTTGCGAAGAATGACATCACCTACTCAACCGAAGTCATAACTCCTCACGTTCCGTGGGCCACCAAGCTGCCTCAAGGTCCTATCAAGAGTTTTTTCATCCCTTCAATTCAGTATGGCCGCGACATGGTGGAATTGATGCAACGACTTGATCTCACACCCACCACTGATTCGATTGACAAAGAGTGGGACATTACCTGTTGGGGCATAGGAGACTTCTATGGTCACGAATTCCGTGGCGATCGAGACGATTTTCAAACCGTCTATGGATATGTTGAAAAAGATCTGACGAGTAACGCTTCCTATGAAGTAATGCTGATTCCCGGCCTCAATGGGTGGTCGCGAATGACTCGAGCCACCCGAGATGCAATTCTGCGCCGTGTTAAAGACGGAGCGGGTCTCGTATTACTGCATCCGTTTATCGGCGACGTGAAGGGCCATCCTTTTAAAGGTGACGAGCCAGTTGGCGACGAACGTATCTGGGAACTGTCACCATTGATTGGGGTTCCGGACGATACACTGAATGAACGTGGCTATCCCGAAATTAATCGCGATGCAGTTAGTAAGGGGAAATGGGAGCTGGGGCAGCCGCACTTCATCACTGAAGGATTCCCACTTGAACTCTTGCCTGAAGGCACGGTTGGAGGATCTTTCTACAAATACAGCGCACAAGGCGATGTCCTAATTAAATCGGGAACAAATCCGATCGTGGCCGTAAAGAACTACGGTAAGGGTCGCGTAGTCGCAATGGCGTATCTTGAGGAAGGCTTCACCCCCCAAAGCATCAATCCGAACGAAAATAAAATCTATTGGGACTACTGGGAATATCAATACTCACTTCTGGCCCGGTCGCTTCTCTGGGCTTCCGGTAGAGAAGTGGGTGTACATATTCAATCGCTCAGTGCTGATGAGGAAGGCCTAAAGCTTTCGTTGTTATCGAATAGCGGCCGCGCAGTGCAACTAAACGTCGACGGCAAGAACGAATTCGGACAATCGCTGGGTTCAACTCACATCGAAAAGGCGCTGAGCCCAGGAAGTAACACGATCGTTCTTCCAGCCTCCTCCTTGAGACCAGCGCTTGGTTGGCCTGGCGGTCGCCAGATCTTCAACGTCTTTATTCGCGATTCAAAAGACAACTCGACGCTTAACTGGGGCGCCGCGACGTTCGTGTCACCAAAGCGTGCGATGATGTCGAGCACAAAACTTGCGGTCGACGTATACCAACGCGGCGAGACGCTGAGTGCGGTCTTACGTGCAAGTGGAAATCTTTCAGGCCTACAACTGAGAATGCAGGTCTCGGATGATCTCGGCCGCTTACTTGGCACGATTTCGGCGCCGGCTCGCGGCGAACGAACGTTCACCTTTCCACTAAAACACTTCCTTGGCAAATTTGCATTGGTCAGCGGTGAACTTGTGGACGAACGCGGTGCAATCGTCGATCAAATTCGAGCCAAACCGGTGATGGTTGTGCAGGACGTTCGCCGAGCTAAGGAATATACCGCTCTCGTTTCGTTTGGTGGAACTAAGCACTACTTACAGGACGCACAGATGAAAATGGTGCGTGGCGCGGCAGCTGATACAGGCTTTACCTGGGGCGGTGACATCGACAATTCACTCAACATTCCTCGGGGCACGTTTGGCGTTTACTGGTACGACCGTGGACCAACGACTGCCGAAGCAATGGAACGCGCAATAATCGATTATCAGAAGATTGGCGACTTTGAGGCCTTGGGTTACCTCACCAAGAAAGAACTATACAAGCGCACCGGCGACAAAAAATTCCTTCAGCGCACTCCTTCCTTTAACGATCACGCTTTCATGAACAGTCTTGCCGACATTGTACGCGCGACCGCACGAAACAAAGCTCGATACAACATGGATTATTACTTCGTCGGTGACGAGGGTTCTTTGACATCATACGGAGACGCCGTTGATTTCGATTGGAGTCCGTCAGCGCTCTCAGACTTTCGAGCGTGGCTCAGGCAGGAATATGGAAATCTTGTCGCGCTTAATAAGGAGTGGCGAACAAGTTTTACGGACTGGTCTCAAGTCGTTCCATATACAACCGATGAAGCGAAAAAGACCAGAAATTTCGCACCGTGGGCCGATCATCGCACGTTCATGGAGATTACTTTCGCACGTGCGTATCAAATAGCTCGCGATGCCGCAATTGAGGGCGATCCGGACGCACACATTGCAGTCTCGGGGACGCAAGCCACCAATGCCTACAACGGCGCTGACTGGTCTCGTCTCGATCGTGTCATTGATGACTTTCTTTCTTACGACGGCGGCAACCAGTGGGATATGCATCGCTCGTTTGCCAAACCTAACGCACTGATCGGTTTCTGGACCGGCTATGGTTCCCGCGGTCTGGCTGTACAAAATGCCATCTGGACTGCTGCGATTCACAATGTTCTTCACCCAAACGTATTCTGGATGTACTCCTTCTTGAATCCAGATATGACTTACTCAGCTTCTGCGCGCGCTATGGGCACAGCGTTCAATTCACTCAGGTCTGAAGGCGTAGGCAAACTACTGATGGAATCGACTCGTCAGGGCGACGGAATCGCGCTGTACTATTCGATGCCATCCATTCACGCCGCAAGCATTCTCGGTTTCCATCAACGCAGCAGTGACGATGACGATGAAGTGCCAGATAAGGCTCGACTGAGTTTTACTGCTAATCGTGATGGTTGGGTGAAATCAATAAAGGATCTCGGCCTCCAATTTGACTTCGTCTCTTCTGAAGACATCGCAAAGAACCCGATTCCGAACGAAAAATATAAGGTATTGATCTTGCCGCTCTCCTTCGCTCTTTCTAGTTCAGAGATTCAACATATTGAAGAGTTCGTTTCACGTGGCGGAGTTGTGATTGCAGACGCAGCCCCAGGTTTGATGGACCAACACTGCGCATGGCAAACAGCCGACGCCTTAAACAAGTTGTTTGGTATTACCACAGCTGATTCAGATAAGCGTGACGTGAAGCTGGTTTCGGGAAACGTTCATCTTAATTCAGCGGCAGCCCAGTTTGGACTTCCTTCAATCAACCTTGCAGACTTTCGAGCAGCTGAACCAGAACTCAAACCATCGACGGCCCAAGCTCTCTTTCAAATAGGCGATGCAGCGGCGGCTCTCTTCCACCCTGCAGGAAGAGGCTGGACAATTTACCTCAACACCACTTTTGATCCATATCCGAAACAACGCGCTTCAAAGTTCGGCGGATCCAGTTACCGCGAGCTATTGCGTAAGATCTTTGAGAAGGCTGGTATCAGGACGTCAATAAATGTCTCCTCTCCCGATGGAAAACCACTTGCCCAGGCACAAATCGCGCGCTACAGGTTTGGCGATTCCGAAATCCTTGCCGTTGTGAAAGACAATGTGGCTATCGCCGGTATTGTGGGCCAGGACGGCGTCACTACTTATACAGATTCCAATCTTGGCCAAGTCGCCAAGCAAGAAATAACTATCAAGCTCCCACGCAAAATGTATGTAGCCAATGTCCGAACAGGTCAACAATTCGGGGTCACCGACATTGTTCATACTTCAATTCTTGTGGGTGATGCGTTGGTACTTGGCTTGAGCTCCAAACAAAACGAAGTTGCCCTTCAGAGTCCGCCCACGGCAAAAGCAGGTGACCACGTTCCATTTACAATAACCTCGAATCAATCGGCCGACGCTCTGATACGGGTGCAAACTCTTGGGCCGGAAGGCAATGGTTTACCTCTTTATTCTGCGAACCTGATGCTCAATAGGGGCAGTGGGACCTTCACTTTGCCTTTTGCCCTGAACGACGTCCCAGGAAAGTACACGATTAAGGCGACAGATGTTGTTACCGGTGCCTCAGTTCAGAAGACCATCGAACTGAAATAGTTGTGATGAGACTTGAAACTTTGCGTGCAGTCGTTGACTGTTTGATACCGCCCGACGCTTTTCCTGGCGCGTTCGAAGCCGGCGTTTGTGATTTTCTCGCGAGGTTGCTTGAGACAGATTTGGCCGAGCAGCGTGGGGTCTTCGCGTCTGGTCTTGAGGGTATTGATTCAGAGGCGTTGGCACGATTCGATAGATCCTTCGCCAATCTCAATTCAGATCGGCAGGTCGAAATTCTGCGGGACATTGAACACGGGAGAGTAATGACTTCATGGCCCACGTCGCCTCAGCATTTTTTTGAGATCCTTGTCACGACCACGGCAGAAGGTTACTACAGCGATCCCGAACAGGGCGGAAACAAGGAATCTATTTCATGGGTCATGACTGGCTTTCAAGAGGGTTGAGTTGATGAATGATTACGACGTGATCATTGTCGGAGCAGGTGGTGCGGGAGGCATCGTTGCGTGTGTTCTGGCAGAGTCAGGAAAACGTGTTTTGCTGCTAGAACGCGGGCCGGCATTAGGTTTTAAAGATATTCCACGCGATCACTTACGCAACCAACGACTATCCATTTACGGTCACAACGCTGGACCCGATCTAGACGGGAATCCTCGAGTCTTCGTTGACCTTGTTGGTGTTTCAAGGATTGTCAAACCACATCAACCTGATTATCACAACAATGCGGCATGTGTCGGAGGAGGCACTCGAGTTTATGGAGCGCAAGCGTGGCGGTTCTTGCCCGACGATTTCCGAATGGCAAGTAAGTACGGAATTCCAAAAGGAAGTTCTCTCGCTGACTGGCCAATATCATATGAGACACTTGAACCATTTTACGAAAGAGCCGAGTGGGAATTAGGCGCTGCTGGTGACGGCACTACACAAGCTCAAACTCCGCGGCAGCGCGACTATCCATTACCTCCAGTGCCGCCAAGTCCGCAAACGGTGGCGCTTTCCAGGGGAGCTAAGCAACTGGGCTGGAGTACGACACCGGTACCACTCCTCATCAACACCAAACCATACCAGGGTAGAGATCAGTGCATAAGCTGTAAGTATTGCGTTGGATTCGCCTGTCCAACCGACGCAAAAAACGGGACGCACAATACTGTGATTCCGCGTGCGCTTGGCACGGGTAACTGCGAGCTGTTCACGAACGTTCTAGTTGAACAGATCGACGTCAACCAACGTGGTGATGTGATCGGCGTTACGTTTTACAAAAACCTGGACGGTACGGTTCGCCGGGAAAGCGCTCGCGGCAAACTCGTCGTCGCTTCCGGTGGTGCAATCGAATCGGCGCGACTCCTTTTGAACTCCCAATCTTCTGTGCATCCAGGCGGACTTGGAAATGCTCACGATCAAGTCGGTCGAAACTTACAGGGCCACTTGTATCCGCGTGCTTACGGTATTTCGTCAACCCGAGTCTTCAATGGGATTGGACCGGGAGTCACTATCGCAACTCTCCAGTTCAATCACGACAATTCTGGTATTGTCGGTGGTGGTATGTTAGCCGATGACTTCATCAAGCCCCCGATAGATTTTTGGTATGACTCTCTTCCACCTGACCTTCCTCGATGGGGCAAAGCGAACAAACAATTCATGCGCGAGAACTACACTCGCGTAATGCACCTTCGGGGACCGGTCCAGGACATCCCCAGTCCGGAAGGTCGTGTCACCGTCGACAAAAATGTCCGAGATAAATGGGGCATTCCCGTCGCAAGGCTGAGTGGCACGACGCATCCAGCCACAGTCGAAGCTGCTGAATTCATGAGAAAGCGCGCCACAGAGTGGTTACAGGCTAGTGGCTGTGAAAGTATCTGGAGTACGCAACCAGGCTTGGTGTTAAGCGGTAAACAGCATCAGGCAGGCACCTGTCGTATGGGAACAGATCGAAAAGTGTCGGTAACCGATGAATGGGGACGAGTCCATGACCATGACAATCTTTTCGTAATTGATGGATCCATTCATGTAACAAACGGCGGCGTGAATCCCGTCTTAACAATCATGGCACTGGCCTTCAGGTCAGCGGAATACATTGCTCGGCAATTCTAGCAAGGCATTTGGTTTCGATGCGTAAGTTGAATGTCGCAATGATCGGGTATGGCTTTATGGGCCGTGCACATAGCAATGCGTGGCGCCAAGTACGAGCCTTCTTTGATGTGCCTTACGAACCTGTACTCAAAGTGATCTGCGGAAGGGACGAAACAGCTCTTAAGAAAGTGGCGGAAGATTTTTTGTGGGAAGAATATGCGACTAATTGGAAGGATGTTGTAAAGCGCGATGATATCGACATCGTGGATATCTGTTCGCCTGGCTACACACATGCTCCGATTGCCATCGCATCAGCAGAAGCCAGGAAGATCCTGCTTTGTGAAAAGCCATTGGCAAATACTCTTCAAGAAGCCGAGGAAATGCTCGAGGCAGCGCAGCGTAATCACTGCCTCCATATGATTTGCCATAACTACAGGCGTGCACCTGCCGTCACTTTAGCTCGAGAGATGATCAATAACGGCGAGCTTGGCACTATCTATCATTACCGTGCAACTTATCTTCAGGATTGGCTGCGCAATCCAGAATTCCCAACACGCTGGCGTCTGGATAAAGCGAAGGCCGGTTCAGGCGCTCTCGGAGATCTCTTTTCACACTCTACGGATCTTGGCCGGTACCTAATCGGTGAAATCACCTCCGTCACTGCGTTGCTGAAGACCTTTGTTTCCGAACGTCCAGTCTTAGACAGTAATGAACGTGCGCCAGTCGATGTTGACGATGCTGCGTTGGCTTTAGTGCAGTTCAAAAATGGGGCGATTGGGAGTATTGAAGCGACGCGTTATGCGACCGGCAGAAAGAATTTTAATCGCTTCGAGATAAACGGCAGTCGAGGAAGCCTGGCATTTAACCTGGAACGCATGAACGAGCTGGAGTTCTTTCTCGATGAAGGACCAAACAGCGGTTTTAGAACCATTCAGGTAACCGACAAAACACATCCGTATTTGAATGCGTGGTGGCCACCCGGTCACATCATCGGGTACGAGCACACATTTACGCACACCGTCTTTGAGTTGTTACAGGCAATATCAGAAGATCGACTTCCAACTCCGAATTTCGAGGACGGTGTAAAAAA
>DATJKB010000275.1:0-3922 GCA_035491875.1 Pyrinomonadaceae bacterium
ATCGTGATGGTATCGTTGCACGCGTCTTCTTGCACAGCAAGGGGGTGGAGGTTCCTTTATGGGTAATCAGACCAGGGCCACTGACCTGCCAGACTTAGGTGCGCGAAACGAGATTGTGGCCGATCACATACGCGCAACGCAGGTGCTTTACACTGCTGCTATGCTGGAGGAACTCAAAGTCTTTCAGGTCATCGATCGTCTAACTCAACTCTTTCAGCATGGATTATTGACCGTCAATCGTCGCAGCACGGGGAGCAGTCTGTACAAGTATTTCAAGGAAGCGCCGCTCCGGCTCAGCGAAACTGAACGACGTAACCTCTACGCGAGCGCGCTAGGCGCTCCCGGTGGAGTGGAGGGGGTTGTCGTCAACAGGGAATTCAATGATTTGTGGGTGCGATTCGTATCACGAGTGGCGACCTTGAATCGACAGAACGAGGTGGAGACTTCGGAGAGTGAGAATAAGGAGCTCGCGCTGCGCAGGGCGGCGCGTGATCTCGCGCAAAATCTATCGTTGCATGGCGCAGGTATGGCCCTGTTTGCAGCCGTCGATTTACAACAGCAGATCGTCTTCTTCGTCAAACTGCTTTCAGATCCTGAAATAATGGCTGCGTATGGCACTCGCGATATGTGGCAGGTTGTGGATCAGGTGGCGACGATCGACCTCGGTGGAGCTGCAAACACCCATGGCTATCGAACGATGGCGACAGCAGGAGCGACGATTATTTCCTGGCTGGCCGCGAACACTGCTAAGTTGCACAACAAGAACACGCGATTTCCGCTTGTCAAGATTCGAAAATCGGTGGTTGCGCGACCGCGGCAAAGTGAACTGCTGAAGGTTGCGACAAGGCCTACTGATACAGATCTCGTGAATGCATGTGAACAATGGCTGGCAGTGAGTGGTTTATCAGATGAGCAGATCGATAACTTTGCGAAGCCGCGGCCTGAGGCACGGACCACCACCGCTCGATAGATTCCATATGAAAGCTGAAGATAAGAGTGTGGTTCTCGCCTTCGATCTTGGTGGAACGCACCTGCGTGCCGCATTGATTGATCGAGCGGGCGAAATCCTTACTCAGCTCAAAAGCGAAACACCGGAAGAGGCTTCAGCAGATCAGGTTATACGCGCGCTGGTGGAGGCTGAACGCAGGTGTCGCGCCGAGGCCAAAGTCGCTAGCGATCAACTCTTAGCTGCATCGGTGATGGTGCCGGGCACCGTTGATAAAGCTAACGCGGTAGTGGTCCAGGCTCCGAATCTTCCTTGTCTTTACAACTTCCCTTTGAAACAAAAACTCGAAAATGAGTTTGGCCGGCCCGTCGTCTTGGAAAACGATGCGAACGCAGCGGCAATGGGAGAAGTTTGGAAGGGCGCAGCGCGAGGTTGTCGAAATGTCGTTTGCATAACTCTAGGAACGGGGGTTGGCGGTGGGGTGATCCTGGATGGAAAACTTTTGCGCGGCTCGGATGGATCCGCCGGCGAAATAGGACACTGCGCGGTCGAGCCCTTTGGTGGTTTGCACTGTAAGTGCGGAAACGAAGGTTGTCTGGAGATGTTTGCCTCAGCGAGATCGATCGTTCGCATGGGGGGCGAGGCTCTTCCGCGCTTTCCTCAGTCCGCATTGCATGGTCAAACCATAACGGCACGACGGCTTTATGAACTTGGCCTTGAGGGTGATGAACTGTCGCTGACAGTGTTTGAGCGGATGGGAACATACCTCGGCATCGCCGTAGCGAATCTGATCAATCTCTTGAGTCCGGAAATAATCGTGATTGGCGGCGGCGTTGCGAACGGTTGGGCGTTGTTTGAGGGGCCGATGCGCAAACAGGTTTCGGCACGTGCATTCAGGTCTCAACAGGGAAAAGTGAGAATAGTGCCCGCTGCGTGTGGTGATAATGCCGGCCTATTAGGCGCCGCGCGTTTGGCGTTTGATGAATTGGAACGCGAGCGACTCTAGCGTCGGTTAAATCTTGTGGCAAAACAGTCGGTACCACCTCGCGGTAGCGGGTGGGTGCTATTCAGTACCATTCGCGGTAGCGGATGGCCTAGGCTTAAGATGCCTACTCTCTCTTCGCTGACCGGCCCAGACCCAAAATGATGCTTGACTCTAGGCCATCCGCTACCGCGAATGGTACTGAATAAAGATCGAGAGCCTTCTTTACTCCGCGTCGCAAATCCTGTAATCCTCTCCATGAATGGCAACACTCATTATTCACGGCCACTTCTATCAGCCGCCGCGTGAGAATCCGCGAACCGGGGAAGTTGAATTACAGCCCAGCGCTGCTCCTTATCACGACTGGAACGAACGCATTCACGCCGAGTGCTACGGACCAAACGCATTCGCGCGCATCGGGAACGACGCACGGGCCTCCATCATCAACAACTACGCGCACATCAGTTTCAACTTTGGCCCAACACTCCTGTCCTGGCTCGAACGGCACCAACCGCGAACTTACCAACGAATTCTCAATGCAGATGCTGAGAGCACCGTCCAGCGCGGCGGACATGGAAACGCAATCGCGCAGGCGTATGGACATGCGATTCTGCCTTTGCTCAACGCGCGCGATCGTCTTA
The DNA here is from genome assembly GCA_035491875.1 of Pyrinomonadaceae bacterium. Classification (GTDB taxonomy): domain Bacteria; phylum Acidobacteriota; class Blastocatellia; order Pyrinomonadales; family Pyrinomonadaceae; genus PSRF01. The sequence goes on from DATJKB010000275.1 coordinate 2,570, forward strand.
CGCATGTGATTTGGGGGCTGCAAGATTTCCGTTATCGCTTCAAGCGCCGGGCGGAATCTATGTGGTTGCCGGAGACGGCTTGCAACAACGAGACACTGGAGCTGTTGATTGAGCAGGAAATGCGTTTTGTTATTTTGGCTCCGAACCAGGCGCGACGAGTTCGGCGACTGAAAGAGCAAACCTGGACCAATGTCCAGTCAGGCGCTGTCGATACAACGCGGCCCCATAGGTTTTTTCATCGAGACGGATCGCGCCGCTCAATTGCCGTCTTTTTCTACAATGGTCCATTGGCGCGCTCGATCGCGTTCGAGCGTGCTCTTTCGTCGAGCAAAGGATTGGTCGAACGGTTCAAGAGCGTCGCACAAAGCGGTCCACTCGTGAATGTGGCCACCGACGGTGAGACCTACGGTCATCATTTCAAGTTTGGCGATCTGTGTCTCGCTCACGTGGTCGAAGAGGAGGCACCTGAGGCCGGGTTCGACATTACGAACTACGCAGAGTATCTGGATCATCACGAACCCGAATTTGAAGTTGAGATCGACAACGGTGTTGATGGGAAAGGGTCTTCATGGAGTTGCAGCCATGGTGTGGGTCGTTGGGCTGATAACTGTGGATGCCAAACCGGCGGCGAACCAGGCTGGAACCAGCATTGGCGTAAACCTTTGCGGGAAGCACTGGAGTTTCTAAAGACAAACGCAGATAGACACTTTGAAATCCTTGGCGCAGATCTTTTTCGGAATCCGTGGGAAGCGCGAAATGCTTATATCAACGTGATGCTTGATGAAGGTCGCTCGATTGAAACGTTCATCGTTGAGCATTGCCGCCCCTTGAGTGATCTCGACAGGCACCGCGCGAATACGTTGCTTGAGATTCAAACGAACTCGCTGCTGATGTTCACGAGTTGCGGATGGTTCTTTTCTGACGTGGCGGGTATAGAAACACTCCAGGTGTTGCGCTATGCGGCAAGAGTTATTGAGTTACAGAATCAGATCGGTGTTGCCAGTCAACGCGAGAAGTTTCTCGAGCTATTAGCGGAAGCCCGCAGCAACGTAGCCAAAGAAGGAAACGGGGCGGAGATTTTCAAGCGGCTTGAAGTTTCGCCGCGCGAACTGACGCCGGTGGTTTGATGGAAAAGAAAACCAGAAAGCCCGCCCGCAAAACGAAACGTCAGATTCCCGACGCGCCTAAAACCGCTTCGCCATTTCTTAGCAACGAACAGATGCGAGCTTTGTTATCTCTCCGACATCCCGATCCGCATCAGTTGCTCGGGCCTCACATCGCGAGTGACGGCCTTGTGATACGGGCGTTCAGACCCGATGCGAAACTGGTTGAAGTCGTTATCGGGAAGCGTGT
>DATJKB010000276.1:0-7373 GCA_035491875.1 Pyrinomonadaceae bacterium
CCAAACACGTTCAAGCGCCTCCTGATCCCACGCCTCGAAATCCTCGGGACTCGATTGAAAGGTGAACCACTCATTGACCGGGCAATTCACCTTAACCGTGACGGGGATTTTTCCGTCGCGCACAACGGCTGAGGTCGCGAAAGTTAGATCTTTTGATTCAACAGTCTCATCAGCTGAATCGGCGCACACTAGAAACCGCTTGCCCGGTAGCCGGCGCAGGGAATCCTCCTCGAGAGAGGCATAGATGAGGTAGGCGCCGGTGCTTGTTAGTGATGCAAGCTTCTTCTTGAGCTCGGAAGGCGTGCGGTTCAATCCAATCAGTTTTCCGTATGTGTCCCAGATCGTCATGTTGCTGATTACCGCACGTGTCGCCAAAACTCTTTCGCCACTGAGCAGGTCGACGCCAATCGCCGCACCGCTTTCATCGTACGCAAGCCGAAGCACCGGACTGTCTAGACGAACTTTACCGCCCGCTTTTGTGATCGCGTCAGCCAGCGACTCGGCTACGGTCGCAACCCCAGCGGTGAATTCGTAAAGATTCTGCCGCGGTCGATTCAGTGCCGTGCAACCGCTGATGAAGGCGCAGCGTTCAATTGGCGTTTGAATGAATGCGCGCAATTGAGCGTCGATGAATCTTTGAAAGCGTGGAGATGTAGTCGAAGCATGATCAAGGACGGTGTGATTTGAAAACTCAGAAGGCGCTTGCTCAACAGTCTCATAAAACTGGACCGCTTCTGACGCACATTCAGGAAAAACACGGCGCAGCTCTTCAGCAAACTGCGAGCGGTTCTTTAGCAATTGAACAGCGGTTTGATCAGGTAAACGAACAACGTAATCGGAATCAATCAATCGTGCTTCCGGAAGCGGCACTGGCAATTGCGAGAATATTTGTTCGAAGATTTCGCCCGGACCGAAGTCAGTGTACAAGCCCATGCCTGGCTCGAAATCAAATCCCGAATACTCGATTCGTCGGATACAACCACCGACCTGAGCGTTCCGTTCAAACAAACAGACGCTAACGCCGCGTGCAGCGAGTAGAGCGGCGGCCGTCAAACCTCCAATGCCGCCACCAACCACAACAACGTCATAGACCATACCGTTACGAGAAGAGCTGAGTTACAAAGGGCAACAGCTCGCCAGGAGTAGGTTGCGGTGCGGCTTCGGGTTTCGGGAGGAATGGGTAGAGCAGGATTATGATTGCCTGGATCCCATTGAAGACCAGATGGATTACCAAACAGGGAAGTAGGCGGCGAGTGTATGCGCGAACAGCCGTCAACGTGATACTGACCAACGTGATTACTCCAATTACAGCGAGATTATTCTTGTATTGGAGAAAATGGACGGCCGCAAAGAAAAGTGAAACGAGACCAATCGCAGCAGCCGACCCGAGAACACCGTTGATCGCCGGATACAAGATGCCGCGATACACAATCTCTTCGACCACAGGAGCTGTCACGATGGCAAGAAAAGCTGTTACGACTCGCGCGCCATTGGAACTTTCGATTAACAGGTCAAGCTGCGTCTTGTCTCCCGGAAATAACCAGGTGATCAAAGCACCGCCGCCGAATAAGGCTGCTGCAATCAAGACGCAAATCAGCGGACCTTTTATTGGTCCCCACGACGAAGGCCAGGACAGACCGAGTGTTTTACCGATTGGATAATTGCGCCACCCGGTAACGATTACGTAGCAGATCAAGAACGTGACAACGTGTGCGGGAATAACGCCGAGCACCGACAAAAACAGAAATGTCTTGTCGTTTTCCAGCTGACTCACTACCACCTGACCAGGCGCGGCCGTCATTCTGTAGATGAGGTACGGGATAACGAGAATCAACGGAATAAATAGCAAACTCGCGACGCTCGCGACCCAGATCAAGAGCGCCTTTAATGCACCAATCCAGGGCGGTTGTGCCCATGGTGGGTGCTCTGGATCGATGGTGGCCACCTTGTAAGCGGGAGGCGCAGGAAGCACACCAGACGCGGAGGTCACTTGCGTTGCCGTCATGTTAGATTGCTCGTCGACCGGTTGTTGAAGAGATGAAGGTTGATTTATCACTGGCAAGCGAGTTTAGGTGAGCAACGCTGCGTTTCGCAACGTCATAGTGAAGAAACGACTCGACGCTGCGTCAAAAAGTCGAAGAGATGCCACGGGCTTGCCCCGTGGGTACTTCACGTTTGCAGCTACCATCCTTAACGAAATGAAACCTGGATGCCACGGCCTCGCGCCATGGAGGCTTACGTTTCTGATCAAACCGCCGCAAACGTGAGTCTCCACGCGACAAGCGCGTGGCATCCGCAAAGTAATGTCTGACCTTTTTTAGCTGCGAATGTGAGAGTTCCACGGGACAAGCCCGTGGCATCTTTGCGATTATTAAGCGGGTCGTTCGATACAAAGGCTAAACCGCCGGGTAGTCCACATCCATCACCGGCACATTTATTCTCGGGGCAGCGAACAACAGCCCGATGATAGTTTTCGCGTCCTGAATTTCTCCGGCTGTGACTCGTTCAAGCGCTTCTGCGAATGGCAGCCGAACCACGTCAAGAATTTCATCGTCTTCGAGTCGTTGCTGTGCCCCTGTCAAACCCGTCGCGAGGAACAACCACATCTTTTCCTGTAGAAACCCCGGCGATACGAAGAACTCGCAGAGCTTCTCCAAATTTTGAGCGCGCAGCCCAACTTCTTCTTGTAGCTCTCTAACGGCAGTGTCTTCAGGTCGTTCACCCGGTTCGAGTGAACCTGCGGGAAGTTCAAGCAGATACTTACGAGTCGCGTGCCGATATTGCCGGACGAAGAAAACAGACAGGTTTTCGTCGAGGGCAAGAATGACGGCGCTGCCTGGATGCAGCACTACCTCACGCGAGTGAACTTTTCCTTGCTCTCTAATCGTGTCAACAACGAGCTGGACCAGTTTCCCTTTATAAACCTCTGTGCTGGCTAATATCTCCGGGCAGTCGTCGTTCATCTTGTTGTTACTCCGACCTACTGGTCCAAGTCTCGCACTAGTTGGTTGCGAATCTCGCCGACCAGATATAGCGAGCCCGTGACTACAATCAGCCCGTCAGGCGGCGTTGAGCTAATTGCCTCGCGTAATGCATCTCCTGAGTTAGGCGCGACGCGCATTGTACGCACAGGTGTTGCCTCGTCCCTACTCAGTAGATTCTCGGGATCGGCCGAGCGAATATTTCTAGCCCTTGTCAGAATCAGGTTATCGCTAATCTCGCGAAGAATGGCAATCATTTCGTCGGCTCGCTTGTCACGCATGGCGCCGAAGATAACCGTCAAAGGCCTTCGACCAAAACGCCGAAGGTGAGCCGAAAGAGACTTTATCGCGGCAACGTTGTGCGCACCGTCCAATAAGATTGGACGCGCGGCCGTTACCCACTCTAAGCGGCCTGGGTGTCGCGTTGTCTCAATGCCTTCGGTGATCGCGGTGTGGTCGATCTCGAGAGCTTCAGCCAATTGAATCGCAACAGCGGCGTTGTCGAGTTGATGTTCACCGGCGAGTCCGAGTCGTAGTCGATCATAGACAGCTGCCGGCGTTTTGAAGCTTGCGCGGAAACGGCCGTCCTCCGCTACTTCGTCTATCCGTACGGTGCACTCACCGATAGCGGCGCGGACATTTTTCTCTTCGCAACGGCGCTTGATCACGGCGAGCGCTTCCGACGGTTGATGATCAGCGACGACAACAATTCTTACGTCAGGGTGAATGATTGCAGCTTTCTCTGCCGCGATGCTTTCAAGCGTCTTGCCTAAATACTCCTCGTGGTCCAACGCGATTTGCGTGATCGCTACGACCTGAGACTTAGCCGCAGTCGTTGAATCCAGCCGGCCGCCCAGTCCTGTTTCCAGGATCGCAACCTTCACGTCAGCTTCCCTAAACGTCAACAAAGCAATGGCAGTGACTTGTTCGAAAAAAGTCGGCAAGGCTTCCAGTTTTTCTTCCGCAACCAGTCGTTCTGCTACGGTGCGAACCGTGGTTGCCTGGCGAGCAAACTGCTCCTCGGAGACCTTGGTGCCGTTTACTTTGATTCTTTCGGTAATCGATACGAGGTGCGGAGAGGTGTAGAGACCGGTTGCTATACGTGCTTTGCGGCAGATTGAGTCGAGCATTGCCGCCGTCGAGCCTTTTCCATTTGTGCCGGCAATTTGGACGGGGAAGTAGCTGCGTTCAGGATTCCCCAATCCCTCGAGCAGCAACTCGGTATTTCTCAGACCAAGTTTCATTGCGAGGGTTTCATGGCCCAAGCTCAGGAGATATTCAAGCGCCTGATCGAAGTTCATTGTGTAACGAGGTCAGTACCACCTCGCGGTAGCGGGTGGGTGCGAAGCCTAAGATAAGTTCTGATCTCGGAATCAGAGTATAACGCTTCGCACCCACCCGCTACCGCGAGGTGGTACTGACCTCATTCCTTGCGATTGATAGTGGGATCGGTGTCTTTATTGAGCGCGACGGGAGTGGGCACTCCTGCGAGCACGTTCGATGTCTGACTCTCCATGAATCTCTGGATTCATCATGAAGCTCAGGAGCTTGATGATGTAGTCGCGCATTTCTCTTCGATCGACAATTGCGTCGATCATTCCGTGATCTAAGAGAAACTCGGAACGCTGAAAGTCTTTGGGCAGTTTTTGTCGGATCGTTTGTTCGATGACACGTGGTCCAGCGAAACCAATTAGTGCTTTCGGCTCGCCGATGATCACATCGCCCAGCATCGCGAAGCTTGCTGTCACACCACCGGTGGTCGGATCGGTAAGCACCGAAATGAACGGCAGGCGCGCCTCGTCCAATGCCGCGAGCGAGGCCGAGATCTTTGCCATCTGCATCAACGAGAGTGTGCCTTCCTGCATTCGCGCTCCGCCCGACGCGGAAAAGATGACAACCGCACTGTGCTCTTGCATTGCGCGCTCGATCAATCGCGTCACTTTTTCGCCGACTGCCGACCCCATTGACCCACCGATGAACAGCATGTCCATCGCGCCTGCGAGCACGGGATGATCTCCGACGGTTCCCCGCCCATTGATTATGGCTTCAGGAAGGGAAGAAGTTGCTTTCGCTTGTTTGAGACGAGCCGTGTAAGGTTTGCTGTCGACAAATTTAAGTGGATCGATCGAAATCACTTCCGCATCAAGCTCTTCGTACTTACCATCGTCGAACAGCATTGCGAGTCGCTCACGAGCTCCGATGCGAAAGTGATGTCCGCAGTGGCTGCACACCTGCAATCCGCTCTCGAGCTCGCCTTTGTAGAGATGCGCCTCACAACCATCGCATTTAACGAAGACGTTCTCCGTCTTCACAACGCGCTCTTCAGGCGGAACGGCTTCTATTCGTTTGGATTTCTTATTAAACCAGGCCATGTGGAACGTGAAAGGGTATCACAGTAACGAGGAATTGCGGATTTCGGATTGCGGATTTGGGATTTTGTGTTGGCACCAGAGCACTTAGCCACCTACTCAGAACTCGCTTGGTACAACAAAATCCGAAATCCGAATTCCGAATTCCGAAATTCTTAAAACTCGATCCCCTGCTGTGCTTTGATACCGGCGGTGAACGGATGTTTTATCTCGCGCATCTCTGTCACTAAATCGGCCTGCGCAATCAACTGTTCAGGTGCATCGCGGCCAGTCACAACGATATGCAACGCCGGTTGCGCTTCGCGTACTGCACGAAACTCTTCAACCACTTCTTCCACTAGCAGCTTCTTGTAACTCAAGACGTAAACGAGTTCATCGAAAACGATCAGATCATAGTCTCCGCTGCGCAACTTCTCGACGCACATCTGCCAGGTGGCGCGGGCCGTTTGCCGATCCTGGTCGGGATTCTTCGTGTCCCAGGTGAATCCATCGCCCATTGTATGCACTTCGATACCGAGCTTCTCAGCTGCAACGTGTTCGCCGTAACGATCATTGCGCGACTTCATGAATTGAATCATGCAACAGTTCAACCCACGTCCTGCAGCTCGCATCAATAGTCCCAGGGCAGCGGTTGTCTTACCTTTGCCGTTGCCGGTGTGCACAATAAGGAGACCACGAGTTTGTTCCTGGTAGTTTTCGTGCCGCCATTTATACTTCTTCTCTTTTTGGATCATCGGAAATCAGGAGCAGGGGCAGCAGGCAGGAGCACGAAAATCAGGAGCAGGAGCACCGGGCAGGAGCACGCATGTTAGTACTGCGCCTGCTGACCGCTCCTGCCCCCTTTTCTTTGGACCTGCTTTTATGTCTGGCTCAGCGCGTCTTCGGTGATGTCTTTCAAACCGTTGGCCCGTTTCACGGCGTCTTGCAAGAGACCCATGATGATTGTCTCTGCTTCTTCCCAGCTGCCGTGTAAGGTGCAACCCGCGGCGTTGCGATGTCCCCCGCCACCAAACCGTTCGGCGACCTTGGCCACATTCACATCGCCCTTCGATCGCAAACTCGTTCGGTAAACGCCGGGCTCGCATTCTTTCAGCATCGCGACGGCCTCAACTTCACCAACTGTTAGCGGGTAGTTCACAAAACCGTCAGCGTCCTCATCAGAAGCTTTCGCCTGTTGCTGCATTTGGATCGATTGCCTGAGACAGGCCACGTGACCGCTTTCATCGCGACGCGCCGTAGACATAACCGCGCCCATCAATTCAATCCGGCTCCAGGGATAGCTGGCAAAAACAGCCTCCGCAGTTTTCGCCGGTTTCACGCCCGTTCTTACCAATTCGGAAGCGACTTTGAACGTTCGCTCTGTAGTATTCGAGTAATGAAAGGAACCCGTGTCAGTGATCAGCGCAGTGTAGACACACTCAGCGATCTCTTTCGTGACGCGCACGCCGGTGGCTTTGCACAGGTTGTAGATCATTTCTCCAACGGCCGACGCCGTAGAGTCGATCCAGTTGATGTTTCCGAACAGAGCGGTGGTCGAATGGTGATCGATATTGACGACGAACTGATTGTCGAGATCGATCAATCCAGGCCGGGTGATGTCCGAACATTCAATAACGAAGACAGCGTGGTACGTCGGATCGACCTTCGGTGTGACGCGCACGTCATTCGCGCCAGGCAATTGCCGGTACGCGTGAGGCACCGGGTCACGCATGATGACTTCAACGTCTTTGTCGAGGGCACGCAGTAACCAGTAAAGGCCGAGGGAAGATCCTAAGCTGTCACCGTCTGGTCTGATGTGTGAGGTTATAGCAAAGCGGCGCTTTGCTTCGATCAACTCAACTACTTGACTAAGCATGTCTAAGAATTTCGGATTTCGGGTTTAATTAGCCGCAGATTTACGCAGAGACACACAGATAGGAATTAGATCCTACGATGAGTTGATTTGATCCGTGCATGATCTGTGTAAATCTGCGGCTAATTAAACCGAAATCCGAAATCATTCTTCCTTTCTTTCCCATTCCCG
>DATJKB010000277.1:0-18206 GCA_035491875.1 Pyrinomonadaceae bacterium
AGCACCTTCTCAGTTACGCCGTCTTCGATCAACTTTGGATCCTGCTCGAGTGCAGCGCTGTAAAAGGTTTCGCCCGGAAGAAACAGCAGCACAAACTCTGGTGTCGGTTGGACCGACTCCCAATATGACTTCCGACTCAACGATGTAATGTGCGCCCGAACGAGGCGTGCGTGCTCCTTCAATTTGTTGGCGCGGATCTCATCGTCAGTCGTGGAGATCGATTCGTAAAAAGCGTCGAACGGTACTTTTGAATCGACCACGATCGTGCGATTCCCAGGCAGGCGCACAATCAGGTCGGGTCGAATGCGGCTCTCTTCCGTGTTGACCGTTTCCTGTTCTATGAAGTCGCAGTACTGCAACATGCCCGCGAGTTCGACGACGCGTCGCAACTGTATTTCACCCCAGCGTCCGCGCACGTGCGGGGCCCGCAACGCCCTTACTAGGTTTCCAGTTTCAGCTTGAAGTTGACACTGCGAGGTTGCGAGCGCTTTGACTTGTTCGCGCAGTTCTACATAAGCGCCGGCGCGTGTCTTTTCCAATTCACCAATCTTGCCGTCTACCTTTTCGAGAGACTCCTTCAGAGGCCTGACAAGCTCGTCGATGGCCTGCGTGCGCTTTTCGAGATCGCCTTTCGCCGTTTCCTGAAAACGCTCGAGATTCGACTTTGCTAAGGCGAGAAACTGCTGGTTATTGCTTTGCAACGCATCGGCTGAGAGTGCTTTGAAGGTGTCAGCGAGTTTGTGTTGCGCCTCGTCAATGAGTGCGAGCTTTTCGCGGTTAGCTTTGCGCTCTTCTTCGAGTCGAGCCTGGATAGCTGACAGCTGAGCGATGGCTCCGGCATTTTCGCTTCTTAGTTTGGCTGCCTGCACACATTCGCGATCGAGCGTTTCCTTTAACTCTTCTATCTGCGCTTCTCTGCCTGAAAGACGTTCGAGGATTGTTGCGCGTTCAGTCTCGCTTTCGCGTCGCGCGCGCTCGTATTCCGTTTTGCTCTTTCCCCGATTGATAAGCCAACAGATCGCGCCGCCAATTGCGCCGCCAATCAGAAAGAGTGCGATGGTTGATAGCATGTATACGTTTCCAGTGTTCGAGATGCTGGTCTTAGGTCTTTGTCAAAATGAATAGAAGACTAACGAATCAAACCCCTAAGACCAAAGACCAAAACCCAAAGACCCAGGACCCAAGACCAAGAAACGCATCATAGCAGACGTTGTTGCGTGAATGAAATGCCGTCCCGCACGCGGGCCTAACCTGAGGAAACAGTTACAATTCCGCTTATCGTTGAGTCTCGGAGCACGGAAGTTCCGGTGTGAATTGAATGTTTTGTAAGTCAACGACAAACTGAAGTGTATCGGACATTATCTCCCAAAACACGACACCATTCGCTCGTAAATCTTTCGGGTCACGCGCACGTCGTTGAGGTTGTACTCGCGGATCTCTGCCAGTCTGCCTTGCTGATAAAGATCAAAAACCTTACTTCCTTCGACGTCTGCGGTCTTACTCGATTCGATTCCGAGCGCCCAAGCGATGTCGTCGAGACTCACACGGCTCCGTCGATCACCCAGCCACCATTGCCGCATCGTGTCGAACACACCGCGCACGTTGTAATCCGCGAGGTTCACAAAGGGTCGAGCAGAGATGCAGTGCACCAAGCATCGCTGAAAGATAAACGGCAGATCAAAACTGACGATGTTGTGGCCGACGAGTTCATCGATGTCAGGGTCAAACGATTTCATGAACGTCAAAAAATCGATTAGAGCCTTTTTCTCTGGCTGTTCATTGCCGTCAGCGTCAATGCCAAATACGTATTCTGCAGAAGCTTGTTCAAGTCCGGAAAACTCCAACCCTGGAATCGAACCGACGTGAACGGCGATTGAAAGTATGCGGCCTGAGGTTGCGCTCAAAGAGCCCAGTGAATAACTGCGCTCTTCTTCGGCGGCGATGTCTTCAAGGTAACGCTGTTGTTGTTCAAGCCGCATATTGCCCAGTCGTAACAGTCGTTCCAGCTGTGGGCCAACGCGTTCGCGAAAGTCAGGCAACGTGAGTGTTTCGATGTCGAAGGTGTAGGCCTTTGGCAGGATCGGATCAGATCCCTGATGTTCGCGATACTTCTCGATTGTCATCGGGAGATACTTGTTGACCACGAACTGTGGGCGATCCTGAAAGGACTCGAGTTTCCCTCTGATTGCCCAGAGACCCGGCCGAATGAGTTTTTGAGATTCGAGAACCTCTCCCCAGATCTTCAAAGGCAGCATGCCGGTTGAGTTGCGGGCGCTTGCATCACAATAAAGACGGCCTTGCTGGGTGCGACGCTCTCGTACCTGTGTAATGAGGACAATCAACCAAAGATCTTCGCCGTGAGGGATCTCTGGGATAGGAATGTTTTTTTTCATTTCTTTTCTAACTGAATTTGGGAGGCCTCTTTATTTATTCTTCCGGTAAGCATCATTGCAATCATTTTGTAGTCGCCCATGAACGACCAGAGCGGATACTGAAATGTCGCTGGTCGGTTTTTTTCGATCACAAAATGCGCAAACCACGCCGCGCCGTAGCCTGGGATGAATCCTAAAGGGAACAGCCACCAGCGTCCTGACGCAACGAAGTAGATCATCAGCAGCGTTCCAAGCACGGTGCCGATCAAGTGCAACCAGCGCGTTCCAGGCTTGCTGTGTTCGGCCATATAAAACGGCCAGAACTCTTTGAAAGAGGTATAGCGTGGATTACTCATCGCCTCAAAGAATCATTGGTCATATATCATTTGCCATTTTTCATTTGTCATTTTTGAAACCCAGGCGCTTCGCCAGTTTTAGCCATGGCGTATCCAAATGACAATGATAAATGGCAAATGATATATGACCAATGATTAGCCCATCAGTTCCTGAAACTGCGCCTCATTCACGGGGTCGATTCCCACCAATTGCAGGTTCTCTTCAACGTGATCGACGTTACTCATCCCAACCAACGCTGTCGTGATTCCAGGCGTAGAGCGAACAAACTGAATCGCAGTTTGCGCACCGGTTTCCAACGAACCGAGCGTTGTGCGCACCGCGTCTGGTATTCCTCGCGCGATTCTTCCTTGCAAGAGCGATGCGCTGGCCACGGCCGTTATACCAAGCGACGCTGCGGCCTCCAAGACTGATACGTGGTCTTTTTCGATCGTGTGGTTAGCGAGTGTCAACGCTTCGGGCATCGAGAGGTTGTAAGGCAACTGAATGAATCGGAAACCGTGTTGCTCGCCGCCGACATCTCTGGCGATCTCGGCCATCCGATTCAGAGAATGATAGTCCGTTGAATTGGCGGGAACGCGGAAGCCGTTCCACGTTGCGATGCCGTACATTCGCAGCGCATTACGTTCGCGATTCGTCTCTAAAGCCTCAAACGCTGCACGCAGTCGATGGTAAAACTCCGCCTCGCTTACGTAACCCAACTGGGATTCAGGGTTGTGAATGTAATAGACGTCGATACATTCGATACCAAGATTTGCGCGCGACTGGTCAAGCTGGTTTTGCAGATACGCCGGTGTCATGCAATGGCTGCCGCCAACGATGTCGTCGAAGTTTGCGATACCGGGTTTGACAAACGTCTCTTCGACGTATGAACGAACATCCTTTGGAGGCGCTCCGTCGAAGGGCAGGTAGCCACCTTTGGTGCAGATCACGAACTCGTCACGCGAAAAGCCCAGGTCATTGATGAGTGTTTTGAGGGCGGCGCCAATACTTCGTTCGCTGCGTTGGAAGCGATAATTGGCCGCGGAGTCGATTGTGTTTACGCCTAATTGAGCAGCGCGGACGATCGCTTCTTCGTAGTTTTGATCGGTGGTGGCATTTGCCTGGCCGAGGTAAGTGCCGATGCCGATGGATGAAAGAAGGATGTCCTGTTGGTTGCGAAAATGATTATTGGCGGCGCGTCCGTCGAAGCGATCTCGATAACGAGTCGTGCCGTCGGTGGTCGCATAGCTTGCAAGTGTCATGACGTTGAGCGGATGTTAACACTCACCGATAGAATTACCACAGATAACGTTCGTCGTATTCGATCCCGCACAGTTTCAATAGTTCCAAATACTCCTCCTTAAAAGTTTTTCTGCAGTGATACTTCTCCTGATTGAGAATGTATTTTTTTACGCGCTCGATCTGTGACGGGCTGACCGTCAAACCCAAATAGCCCGGCTGCCATTCGAAATGTGTTTGACCGACTTCTCTGTGAACCCAGTTGGAAGAATTCGACTTGATGTCGCGCAGTACATAATCCAATCGGTGCGTTGCCCTGAGTTTGACCAGGAGGTGTGCATGATCTTCGACGCCACCGACGGCGAGCGGCAGACCCTCGATGCCTTTCACTATTCCGCCAAGATATGCATGCAGATTTGCGCGCCACTCTTTGACGATAATTGGTGATTGATTCTTAGTACTGAACAGAAGATGGTAGTGAAGACTGAGATGTGTTGAAGGCATGAGGAGCCTCCGTGAGGTGTGAGATTGTAGAGCGCGCGGATTCTAGCACGTTTCTATTGCCCTTTCAGGGCTCAATTGTCTGTCGCGCCTGCGGCGCTGATAACGTCTGCCGCCCTTTCAGGGCTCAATTTATCTGTCGCGCCTGCGGCGCTCCAGTTGCCGAACTCCTCTCCCGCGTCTTCCCTCTCCGCTCGACTGCAACCCGCTGTCGCACCTTTGCCTCTGCCTGTGGTAGCTTGAGATTGAATCTTCAAGACTCAGGGAATTGTCATGTCTCACTTTCTTTACTGGCGCGACTTCGAAGGCGTCGCTCCAGAGAAGTTTTATAAAACCACGCTTTGGCAAGGCGCTCACGTGATGATTGGGTTGAATTGTCTGGAGCCGAATCAAGTCCAGCCGGTTCATGCGCACCAGGGAGCCGACAAACTCTATTATGTTTTGAGTGGCCACGGACAGTTCACGATTGGCGATGAACAGCAGACCGCGGCAACCGGTACGTTAGTAGTTGCGCCAGCCGGCGTCCCTCATGGCGTGGAGAATAAAAGCGACGAACGTCTATCACTTCTTGTGGCTATTGCTCCCGGAGTCAAATGAGTCGAGTCGAACCTTACGAAAACAGTCGTAGCTCTTCTCTTGACCTCTCTCGCGAAGCTATCGATCAACTATCTTCCCAGGCATCACAGCTCGTAGCCGAATACTTCAGCAGCATCACTGAGCGACGTGTCTTTCCCGATACGTACGCGGGCAAGTTATATACGCTGATCGATACCGAACTCGGCATCGACGGCGAGCCTCTTGAGAAGCTTCTCGATGAATGTCGAACCGTTATCGACCTGAGCCGTCACAACGGACACCCGCGTTTCTTTGGCTATGTTGCTTCACCTTCAACTCCGATAGGTGCTTACGCTGATTTGATCGGCGCGGCTTTCAATCCAAACATCACGTGTTGGCGCTCAGCTCCGGGTGGTACCGAGATTGAAAAAATAGTCGTTCGTTGGCTCGGATCGCTCATCAGTTACAACACTGATGCACGCGGCTTGCTAACCAGCGGCGGTTCGATGGCGAACATGATTGCGCTTCTGACGGCGAGCCGGCGCAAGGCTGGTTACAACATTTCAACATCCGGCCTTTGGAATAGTGGACCGCCTTTAACACTTTATGTCTCCGAGGAAGTGCACATGTCAGTGCCAAAAGCCGCCGACATTCTCGGTCTCGGTCGAGATAACGTGAGGACAATCAGATGCGACGAGAACCTCCGCCTGGATGTCGAAAGTTTGCGACGTGCGATTCAGGACGATCTGTCGAAAGGGTTACGACCATTTTGCGTTGTCGGGAGTGCGGGCACAGTTGGAACAGGTGTTGTCGATCCACTCAATGATGTAGCAGACGTCGCCCGTGAGTTTGATCTCTGGTTTCATGTCGATGGCGCATACGGCGCTCCTGCCGTTCTCAATCCGGATAAGAAAAACCTCTTTCGTGGAATGGAACGCGCTGATTCACTATCGCTCGATCCCCACAAGTGGCTGTACGTTCCGGTCGATGCCGGTTGCTTGCTGTTTCGTGACGATGAAGTTTTTCGCAGCACGTTCAGCAGTCAGGATGCGGAATACATCAAGCGACATGGATATAGCGACGACGAAGCGTTCGCCTTCTGGGATTATGGAGTCGAACTATCACGCCGGTTCCGCGCGCTCAAGGTGTGGCTGACGCTTCGCTACTACGGCACGCGAAAGATTGCTGCTGCGATTAGTGACGATATGAAACTAGCTGCGTATCTTGGCCAACTTGTAGATCAGGCAGAGGACTTTGAACTGCTGTCTCCAGTGGAACTCAGCATTTGTTGTTTTCGCTACCTTCCGCGGGAGTTGAAAGCGGCACTCAGCGCGGCGAATGATAAGGACGCGAAAGCGATAAACGAACGACTTGATCGCTTGAACGCCAGCGTCATGAATAAGGTGCAAACCGGAGGAAAGGCATACTTATCGAACGCGAATGTTCGTGGGCGGTTCGCCCTCCGCGCCTGCATCACAAATTTCAGAACGACAAAAGCAGATATTGAACAGACGGTGGAGATCGTGCGACAAGCCGCTTTGGAGTGCGGTGACCTGTCACCGCTTTAGTTCGGCTGCGACTTGTCGCGGCTTCGCCACTGACGCGGTTTCGCTCGGACGCCAAACAGTTGCACGAGGTACACAAAAAGCGGCGCCAGGTCGCCGCACTCCAAAGAGATGGATGTTAACTACGATCTAGAGCTGCGAATAGCGGTGGATCTCGCGCGTGAAGCAGGCGCTGCGATTTTAAGCCTGTACAAAGAACCGCTCGACGTTCAGCAAAAGAGTTATGCCGACGACTACGAACCCGTCACGGAGGCCGATCGCCTTGCTAACAAAATCATCGTAGATCGTTTGAGTGCCGAGTTTCCTGGCGATGGGATTCTCGCCGAAGAATCAATCGACACCGAGCGTCGTCTTCGCAAGCGGCGTGTGTGGATGGTTGATCCACTCGACGGCACAACCGGATTCATTCAGGGCAACGGTGATTTCGCGGTCCAGATAGGTCTGGTTGACAACACAGAGTGCGTCGTCGCCGTCGTTTATCAACCGCTCACTGGAGTGATGTATCGCGCGGCGCGGCATGGAGGCAGTTGGATTGACCGTCCCGATTTTCCGCTTCAACGTGCAACTGTCTCTGATCATAGGCAGCTTGCTGAAATGCGGCTGGCTGCAAGTCGCTCTCATCGAAGTCCCCGGATGAATCGAGTGGTGACGAGTCTCGGCTTTCGAGAGGAAGTACAACGCGGTTCGGTTGGCATCAAGGTCGGTTTAATTGTCGAACAGCAGTGTGACGTCTACATTCATCTTTCACCGCGCACAAAGCAATGGGACACGTGCGCGCCGCAATTGGTATTGACCGAAGCTGGTGGTCAGCTTACGGATCTGTTTGGGAAACCGTTAAGCTACAACGTGCCGGACGTGCAAAACCGAAACGGATTGGTGGCGACGAACGGCGCGTCGCACGAACAAGTAATTAAGTCTCTCGCACCGCTGCTTGCAGAGTTTGGACGACAGCCAGTCTAGGAACAATTATGAGACGGCGAGGTTTTCTCACTTACCTCCTACTGTGTTTGGTGCCGCTGCTCCTGGTCGCGGTACTTAACTACTGGAATGGCCTGCGCCTTATCGATCAAACAGTAGGCGATACTGCTCAACGCGATCTAGATAGTCTCACCGCCGATGTCGATAGGCGTGTTCAGCAGCAGGAAGCGGAGATCCGTCGACTTGCAACCGCGAAATCGATTGGCGAATTCTTAGCTGTCAGCGATAACTCACGGGACCAGCCACCACCTTCCGTAGCTGCAGATTTTGCTTCGGCCCTGGGACGCAACGGATCTTTATTTAGGCTCGCCCTATTCGACCAGAATCGGATCTTGCGACTACAGGCGGAACGATCACCGCAAGCGGCTGACGCAGGGGTCACAATTCGCACGAAGGATTTCAAGCCACAGACATTTCCACCCGACCTTCAGCAAAGCCAACATTTCTCCCAAATCTCGAACACTTCCGTTTGGCGATACGCATCCCCAATCTTCACCGACAATAGTGAAGTTCGCGGCGCGGTGCTGCTCGGCGAATTGGACCTCTCGGAGATACTCCTCGATCGCGCCGGCGGCTTTGCGAGCCCTCGGACTGATGCTGCCAACGAAACTCTCGTCCTTGCCTGGGACGGCGGCGAACGGATTCTGCATCACACCCAACGCTCACTGGACGGTCAACTGCTACGTAACGCTTTGCCGCAACTCGCGGACGCCGCAAAATCACTGGAAAGCGGGATTCGTCGATTGCAGGTCGATAACGGTGGTGACTATGTCATCGCCTTAGCCCCCTTACCACGGTTGAATATCAACATCGCGGTTGGTCGCGAGCGTTCGGCAGCGGTTGCAAGCGCACATCGCTGGGGAATTGCCGGTGTCGTGATTGCTGTGGCCCTGGCGTTGTTGTTGGCCCTGTTGGTTGAAAGGATTGTCCGACTGCGATCGAGTGGCATCGTTCGCGTCAACGAAGCGCTGACTGCCGTTGCCAAAGGTGAGTTGGACCAGCGCGTGGAACTTCGCTCCGGCGATGACGCACGGTCCATGGCTGATAACCTGAATATTCTCGCCGAACGCATGCGGTCTCAGTACGCGCGTGAAGCCGAAGCACGACAATTCGAATCATTTTTCCGTCTTTCAGCGATGCTGACGCACGATTTGAAGAATGCGATCGAGGCGTTGTCGCTGATCGTGTCTAACATGGAACGTCATTTCCATAACGAACAATTTCGCGTGGATGCGATGCGGTCTTTGACAAGCGCAACCAACAAACTTAGAGGGCTCGTCGCACGTCTATCGCGACCGATTACCAGCTTGAGTGGTGAACATAAGCTGCCACGCCGCACTAACATCGCTCCATTTATTCAACGCGCTGTGAAGGAGACAGCGGAACCCGCAGCCGACCGTCATACCCTGGAGGTAAAACTTCCGTCGGAGTTGTTTGCAGTTGTCGATATCGATCGTATCCACGAAGTTTTTGAGAATCTGATTCTCAACGCTCTCGAAGCGATGACGGAGAAACGTGGGACACTCACAATTGCCGCCGAGAAAACGCCCCAGGGGCAGGCTTTGATCACTGTTAGCGATACCGGCTGCGGCATGAGCAAGACATTTCTTCAAGAGAATCTGTTTCGTCCGTTTAGGACGACCAAGAACGCCGGTGTCGGGCTCGGCCTGTATACCTGTCGTGAAGTGATTATGGCTAGTGGTGGCACAATCGAAGTCGATTCAGCGGAGGGTGTTGGAACCACTTTTCGCGTCGTGCTACCATCCGAGACTGGATAGGTTCTTATCAAACTTTCGACATGGAGCGCGGCAAGCTCCTCTACTTTATTTAGAACCATTTCTGGCGTTGTGCGGGATTAGTTCTGTAACGACGTCACTGCGTGATCGCCCCGATCAGAAATCGTTCAATCCACCAGCGAACGGACGAAAGGTGACGGGTCCACAGGCGTGACGACCCTGCAAACTGACCTCTAGTTCGTGGCCCTCGACCTCGCTTAGCGCATGCTGAATAACAACGAATTAGTGCGGAAAGTGTGGTAGTACGTCAATCGAGCGAATGACTGACCAGCCGCAAGTTAAAGGAACCGTTTTGGTTGTCGATGACGACGACGCGATTCGCAGCGGTCTGTATTGGGCGCTGAGCTCCGAGTATCGTGTGCTCCAAGCGAGTTCGCGTGAAGAGGCGTGCCGGTTGGTTGACGAACAAAAGATCGATGTTGTGCTCACTGACCTGCACTTGCCACCGCGAATTGACGACATCGCGGAGGGCCTTTCATTGATCGAAGCCGCACGAGGCCAAGATCCGCCTTTGCAGGTTGTTGTCATTACAGGCAGCGATGCGCGAAGGGCGTCACTCGAAGCCGTTAGAAGAGGTGCATACGGATTCTTTGAGAAGCCGCTCGATCCGGATGAAGTGTTGCACATCGTCAATCAGGCAGCGCGACTTCGCAAACTCGAGATTGAGAATCGACGTTTACGGAATCAACTCGGGCGTGCGCCTGGTTTTTCAAATCTCTCCGGCACAAGCCAGGCACTCGAAAATGTTTTGAAACAAGCGCGGTCCGTTGCTTCGACGACAGCAACAGTTTTGCTTACCGGTGAAAACGGCACAGGAAAAGAGATGCTCGCTCGCGCGATTCACGCCGAAAGTGCTCGCTCTTCCGGACCATTCGTGGCAGTGAGTTGCGCCGCGCTTCCCGAGACGTTGATTGAAAGTGAATTGTTCGGACATGAGAAAGGCGCGTTCACAAATGCAACGCAGTCTCGCAAAGGACGTTTTGAACTGGCTGATGGCGGTACGCTGTTCCTTGATGAGATTGGAGAACTGAGTCCGGCAATTCAGGTGAAGTTGCTGCGTGTATTACAGGAAAGATCTTTTGAACGTGTTGGTGGTACGAAGACGCTTACAGTCGACATTCGTTTGATTGCTGCCAGCAACCGAGATCTGGAGAAAGAAGTTGAAGAGTCGAGGTTCCGTCAGGATTTATTTTACCGGCTGAATGTAGTGCCACTGTTGTTGCCGCCTCTCAGGGAACGACAGGACGACATCCCGCTGCTCGCTGTCCACTTCGCTGAGAAAGCCGCGCAAAAACATGCTCGACCCACGCCACAAATCGACCCACTTCTGCTCGAGGTTTTGCAGGACTACGAATGGCCGGGAAATGTTCGCGAACTCGAGAACCTGATTGAACGACTTGTGGTACTTGAGCGTGCTCCAACTTTAGGTCTGGAGTTTGTTCCGGAAAAAATGTTGCGCTCGGTTCCTCCTGTTGACGGTGCGGCTAATGAGTCGAGTCTGGAAGGCGCCGTGGTTGCTCTGAAACGTCGAATGATCGTCAACGCGCTCAACGCTGAAAATAGCAACAAGGTGGCAGCAGCAAAACGTTTGGGTATTAGTCGCTCCTATCTTCACCGTCTAATCAATGAGTTTGAGCTTTAAGCCGCGGCATAAAAGAAATCATTGGTCATATATCATTTGCCATTTCTCATTTGTCATTTAGGAAGACCAGCCGCAGATTCACGCGGATAAACACAGATCAGAAATTAAAGAGCGAGCGGCCGAGCATTCGTTCCTCATCTTTCCGTTGGTATCTGTGTTTATCTGTGGGAATCTGCGGCTGGTCTTCCTAAATGACAAATGAGAAATCATGGCCAATGATTTCTTTTGTCTTTCCTCGCTTGAACCTGACCTCTCAATACTCCAATATGCTGAACGATGGCTAATGTCCAACAGCGGTTACCGGAAAATGTGCCGGGCGATTTTTTCGTCGACTCCACATGTATTGACTGCGACACCTGCAGCCAACTTTCGCCGATGGTGTTCCGCGATCACGGTGAGCAGTGCAGCGTTTACCACCAACCAAGCACTTTCGAAGAAACCCAGTTAGCCATGATGGCGTTGGTATCTTGTCCGACAGGTTCAATTGGCACCACTGAGAAACACGATGCGCACCTTGGCATCGATGCATTTCCACTTCAACTCGATGACAACGTCTACTTTTGTGGCTTCACTTCGGAGTCGAGCTTTGGCGCATGGAGCTATCTAATCACTCGGCCGGACAGTGAAGGCGGAAACATTCTGATCGACTCGCCTCGCTTTGCCACGCAACTAACAAAACGCATCGCGGCTTTGGGTGGCATAAACCGCATGCTACTTACGCACAAAGACGACATTGCTGATCATGAGTTGTTCAAAGAGAGATTTGACTGCGTTCGCATCATGCACGCTGACGACGGAGCGCGCCGGCTTGGTATCGAACAGGTGCTTGAAGGGCAACAGCCGATCGAGTTGGATCACGATCTCGTGGCGATTCCAACGCCGGGGCACACAAGGGGCCACGTTGTATATCTTTACCGCGG
Source organism: Pyrinomonadaceae bacterium (assembly GCA_035491875.1). Classification (GTDB taxonomy): domain Bacteria; phylum Acidobacteriota; class Blastocatellia; order Pyrinomonadales; family Pyrinomonadaceae; genus PSRF01. The sequence continues at coordinate 11,905 of DATJKB010000277.1, forward strand.
GAAGTTTCTTTTCACTGGCGATCATTTAGCATGGTCGCCGAACAGAAACACCCTCACTGCTTTTCGCAGTGCGACGTGGTACTCCTGGGGCGAGCAGATTGAATCAATGAAGAAACTACTGGATTACGACTTTGAGTGGGTCCTACCTGGACATGGTGATATGCATTACGACAACGTCGAGACGATGCGAAGACACTTGAGTAGTTGTATTGCGTGGATGGAGGCATTTTAGATTTTTGATTGTAGATTTTTGATTGCAGCTTGCTGATTACTGACACGGGTTGCTGTTTGTGATTATTGATTTCTACCGTAATGTGTTCCCAAGTCTGCAATCCAATCAAAAATCTACAATCAAAAATCTCAAATGACCCGAGGTGACGAATGAATCGAAACCAGAAGATTGCGCTTGGATGTGGCGGTGCCGGATGTCTCGGTTTAATCGTGGTAATTATTGCCGGCAGCGTGATCTGGTATTTGTCGCGCACTCCTGGCTTAACACGAAACTCCAATTTCAACGTGAATATCAACCGAAACTCCAACACCAGTGTCGCTGCTGACGATTCCGACAGCAATTCAAACAGCAACAGTAGTAGCACCGCGACGGCAACCAGAATGTCTGAAGACGACAAGCACAAGCTCTATTACGCCGCCACGGCCACGAAAGACACTAACACGATGGTTCGTGTGTGGAAGAGACTTGGTCTAACAGACGCTGATGGAACCCCGAATGAAGCCTATCGTGAGTTCGCCAAGGACCACATCGGTTGGCTCTTCAGGAACACCGAGTTCATGCAAGAGGTGAACTCCGAGGAGAAAGCGCGCGCTTATGTAGACGCGCACATCAACGACTGAGGGCATTTTTGATTGTTGATTGCAGATTGAAACAAGCAATCTAAAATCTTCAATCAAAAATCTTCAATAACTAAGATGGATCCATCCCGCATTCGCAATTTTTCAATCATCGCGCACATCGATCATGGCAAATCGACGCTTGCCGATCGCTTGCTTGAACTTACTGGCGCTGTCAGCGGACGCGATATGGAGGCCCAGGTGCTCGACAACATGGACCTGGAACGCGAGCGGGGCATAACTATCAAAGCGCACGCAGTCAGGCTCGACTACAAAGCACTGGACGGCATTGTTTACACTCTGAATCTCATCGACACTCCAGGCCACGTGGATTTTTCTTACGAAGTCTCCCGCTCGTTGTCTGCGTGTGAAGGCGCACTGTTGGTCGTCGATGCGTCGCAGGGTGTTGAAGCGCAAACGCTCGCGAATACGTATCTGGCCATCGAGAACAATCTCGAACTCATCCCGGTAATCAACAAAATCGACTTACCGGGAGCGGAACCCGAAAAAGCCGTCGAACAGATCGAACACTTCATCGGTCTCGAAACCCACAACGCGATTCTTACGAGCGCAAAGACTGGCGAAGGCGTGAGCGAAGTTCTCGAAGCCATTGTCCGCGACGTGCCATCGCCAAAAGGTAAAGCAGACGCGCCGTTGAAAGCGCTGATCTTCGACTCCTGGTACGATTCATATCGCGGAGTGATCGTTTTGATTCGCGTCATCGATGGAGCGATTCGTCCGGGTATGAAGATCAGGTTCGTCAATGCCGGACGCGATTACCAGGTCGAAACTTTGGGAGTTAATCGGCCTCGACCGACTCCGATTGATGAGTTGGGAGTTGGTGAAGTCGGTTTCTTGACCGCTTCAATCAAGGCTGTAGCCGACGTGCAAATTGGCGACACAGTCACTGAAGCTGCAAGACCAACGAGCGAGCCATTTCCTGGTTATCAGGAGATCAAGCCGATGGTATTCGCGGGTCTTTATCCCGTTGATACCAACCAATACGAGGAACTGCGCGATGCGTTAGACAAACTGCGGTTGAACGACGCGTCTTTTTTCTATGAACCTGAGTCGTCAACGGCACTCGGTTTTGGCTTCCGCTGTGGCTTTCTCGGATTGCTGCACATGGAGATTGTCCAGGAACGACTCGAGCGCGAATTCAATCTCGACTTGATCTCGACGGCGCCCAGCGTGCGATATCTGGTGACAACAACTGACGGTGCAGTTATGGACATTGATTCGCCGGCGAAGATGCCGGATCCCGGACGAATCGCAAAAATCGAGGAGCCGATTATTCGCGCTGTCATCCTGACTCCCGATGAGTTTCTCGGTGGGATTCTTCCACTCCTCGAAGAAAAGCGTGGACAACAGAAGGGGTTCGAATACATCACCGCTAACCGGGTGATGCTGACTTACGAGCTACCTCTCAACGAAATCGTGCTGGATTTTTATGATCGACTGAAATCGGTTTCGCGCGGCTACGCTTCACTCGATTACAACCTCGCCGGTTATTGGGAAAGTGATTTAGTAAAACTCGATGTGTTAGTGGCAGGCGAGCCAGTTGATGCGCTTTCTCTAATCCTTCATCGCGGCACAGCTCAACCAAAAGGGCGTGCGCTCGCGGAAAAAATGAAGCAGCTGATTCCGCGCCAACTCTTTGAGGTGCCAATCCAGGCGGCGATCGGAAACAAAGTGATTGCGCGAGAAACAGTCAAGGCTCTCGGTAAAAACGTCATCGCAAAATGCTACGGCGGCGACATCACGCGCAAACGAAAGCTGCTCGAAAAGCAGAAAGAAGGAAAGAAGCGCATGAAGAAGGTCGGGCGCGTTGAGATCCCGCAGGAAGCCTTTCTCGCAGTCCTAAAAGTTAATGAATAAGACTGCTGACTGATTAAAAAAACGACGGGTACGATGGTTAAGAATGGTGCGCACATTGATCGTCCTGAGCACGAACTGTTGCTCTGTTGTGCCCGGACGGAGTGTGACACAGAAGTCGCCAACAGACTTCAGGTATTAGCTGGCGCGGCGATCGATTGGGATTACCTGTTTCGATTGGCGCAGCGGCATTCGGTTCTTCCTCTCATTTACCGGCAGTTGCAAACGCACGCCAGTGATCTTGTTCCTAAAGACCACCTGGTTCAATTCAAACAAAGCTATCAGGAAAACGTCGCGCGCAATCTTGTGTTGACATCAGAGTTGATGACGTTGCTGCGGACGTTCGCTAACGCGGGCATCGAATCAGTTCCATTTAAAGGCCCGGCGCTGGCTCTCATCGCTTATGACGACGTTTCGCTGCGACGATTCGTGGATCTCGACGTCATCGTCAAGAAAGAAGACGTGTTCCGAGCGCGCGACATTATCTTGCAAGCCGGTTACAAAACACCGAATCCACTCAATGAGGATCAGCAGTTGGTCCTTTTGCGTACCCAACACTGCTTGCAGTTCAGCCGCGAGAATGGACGCATGATTTTTGAGCTCCATTGGAACGTAGCCTCAGATCTTTTTGCTTCGCCGGTTCCCGTAACGGATTTTTGGCGACGGTTGATTGAGATTGAAATGGATGGCCAAGTGGTGAAATCGTTTTCGGCAGATGATCTGTTGTTTGCGTTGTGCGTTCACGGATCAAGGCACATCTGGGAGCGACTCTCCTGGATTTGCGACGTCGCCGAACTGATTAAACGTCAGCAACTCAATTGGGCCACGCTGATGGATCGCGCAATCAAAACAGATTGCGAACGAATGTTCTATCTCGGTTTGTTTCTGGCCGAACGACTACTTGGCGCGTCGCTTCCAGCAGAGGTGAGAGCAAAATTTGAGACTGACGAGTATCTGCAAACACTTACCGAAGGTATTACCGCGCGGCTATTCAGTGGGACCGAACACACTCCAGCAACATCAGGACAAGTTTTCCGGTTTAATTTCAGCTTAAGAAAGAGCTGGCGTAGCCGTGCAAAATACTTCGCTTTTACATTGAGGCCGAATGACGTGGATTTGAGTGGCGTTTGGCTGCCGCGACCATTGTATTTTGCCTATTACCTTGTGCGTCCGATGCGACTGTTTGTGTTTGATAAGCGGTAGAAAGAGAATTTGACGGATCTTCCTTGCCGTGCTAGTTTCACGAACTCGGGCTATCGGGTCAGTCACGAGGAACCTCCCCCAGGTTAACAACGAAAAGGAACAATTAGTGAAGAGAAAGACCAACTTCATGTCTGGGCAGCGCCTTGGACTGTTGATTCTCATCGTGACGACTATGCTGAGTGTGGCCAGGGCTCAAGAGACAGGGTCGTCATCAAAACAGGATCCTAAACAGCCGCAAACAGCTTCCCAGCCCAAGACCGAAGATAAGAAAACAGGACCGGCAAAACCTACCTTCACTCTTTCCGTCAAAACACAGCCAATACTTAACATCTCTATAAAAGCGGAGAAGGCCAAGCTAGCCGAAATTGGAGTAGCGCTTTCGAAGAAACTGAAGATTCCTGTGTTCGTGGGTGCGGGCGTCGAGAAAGAATTGGTATCAACCGAATTCAGCGAGCTGACCCTTGAGCCCGCAATGCAATTGCTCGCTCCTGCTGTTTATATCGATTACCAGATTCTTACTGGGTCGGGCGCGCCGCCACGACCCCTCGGTGTCTTCTTTTATGCAGCTGATCAGCCGGAGCCATCCCCAACAGCCATCGTGACTGGTTCAACACAATCATTGCTTATTGAGGGTGATACGGAAGAAGGTGTTGAACCCGAGACTGAAGAGGAGCGCAAGAAAGAGGAAGAGCAGCCGCTGAAAGTTTCATTTGCCAATAACCTTATGAGCGTTAAGGCAAAGAAACAACCGCTGGCCCTTGTTCTCCTGAAGATTGGCGAAGAATTAGGAATCCCCGTGGATATTCAGAGTGAGGCCGTCGAAGTCGTCGATATCGAGCTTAGCAAAATGCCTGTTGAAGATGTCGTGAGACGACTTTCGCCCAACATTCAGTTATTCATGCGTGCTGATTTATCGCGGGCGGAACGACGAGCTTTGCGAGTCGTTCTACCTGAAGTTCCAAAAGCCGCACAGCCGGATTTTTGAGGTTTAGCAAAACAAGTGGTCTAAATTTGTGTTGCTATTAGTCCGTACGGGACATTAATATAACTGACGCAGCATTTTGAGGAGGCGCCTAACCTTGGCTAACCAGAAAGAATTTCTTACCGATAATCACGTTGAAACCACGATGAATGAAGAGGTTTCGGCAACTAAGAAACCATTCATTGAACCCGAACTCTCCGCAGCAGTTGACGTACTCGAAGCGACTACGTTTTTTCAGGCAGCGTCGAGCGGTGCGACAAACTAGGCGCAACTGTGCCACGCGCGAGATGAGTTCAAGAAGAGATCTGTTCAAGGGATTTCTGCTTTGCTTTCACGACCGGCGTTGAAGAAACTTTATTCAATCGCCGGTCGTGTTCTTTCAATTCACACCCTTGACGATTGGTCGACCGCCGCTGTTTCTAAATTGGTTGACGGTTGGTCCATCCGTCCGCTGGAGAACACTCACGGCCTGGCGCATGCGACCTTAATAATCAGCACGGGCACTGTCTTGCCTGTGATCCCTGCCGACCTTTCAAAGTTTTCGATCTCCGAAGCTGGGACCTGCCATACTGATCAAAAGACCTTCTACCTGGAGTTCGAGGGTTCGTTAATTAGGACTGATTCTTCTTCTGAAGTTGCGGTTTGGATCAATCGTCCGCAGGATCTCGACTCAACTACTCTTTCTCGAGTTCTATCGCAAGCCTTTTCCGCCGTGCTACGTCGTTGTAGCTTATATGACATTCATAGCGCGGCTGTTGTTCCGCCCGATGAAACTGGTGAAGTGTTGATCGCTGGCCCATCAGGTAGTGGAAAGTCGACTTTGACTGCAAAGCTTGCGGCAGCTGGATGGGCCTACCTGACAGACGACACGCTGATCCTTCGCAATGATGTGCCAGGTGTTGAAGCAATAGCTCTCAGACAGTTCTTTGCCTTAACGCCTGCAACCGTTGCTGCTTTGCCGGATATGCAAACAACGCCTTTCCAGGGTAGTCGGAAGGCGCGATTCACGCCTCAAGAATTCTTCGCGGGTGACCAAATTGAAGCGGCCAAACCCTCAGTGATGCTGTTCTCGTCGATAACCCGGGAGCGGGCGACGCGCTTAGTACGGTTGAGCCAGTCGGAAGCTATGTCGCGTTTATTGAAGCTTTGTCCCTGGGCTTGTTACGACGCAAATTCAGCGAGCGATCACCTCGCCGTGCTTGGTCGCTTAGCGCGCGAAACGTCTGGTTTTGATATTCTTGCAGGTATCGACCTGTTGCAAGATCCCCGACTTGCATCAGATCTTGTCTACCAGGCCTATTCGAGAAATTAATGCTTCAGCCAGATTTCGAGAGCGCCGACTACGGTCCGCGCCGGCTTAGCGTTGAGCTCACGAACATCTGCAACTTGCATT
>DATJKB010000278.1:0-3849 GCA_035491875.1 Pyrinomonadaceae bacterium
CGCACGTCTGCCGAGTCCTTAAACCGCCCGCCCCACAATTTCTTTCCTTCCGACATCGCGCCTCCGCTAACCAAAGTGGTTTGACGAATACCCAACCCGAGTGCTAGTTTATGCATCTATGCATCGATTATGCAATGTTAGGGCATAATCGTGGCTATTTTGAGCCGGAATGAACAAGAGAGAGCGGCAACAAAAGGTTTTGAGTTTGATTCGCGCGAAGCCAATCGGCAAGCAGGAAGAGCTACGCGCAATGCTGGAACGCGTCGGCGTTCCCGCGACTCAGTCGAGCGTATCGCGTGATCTCGAAGAACTCGGCATCGTCAAGCACCATGGTGTCTATACGTTGCCGCAAACAAACGGTGCTGCTGCTCGAGGTTTGGTGAGTTTAGATCAGGCTGGTGAATGTTTAGTAATCGCCCGGACCGAACCAGGCCGCGCTTCCGCAGTCGCGGTTGATATCGACGCCGCAGCGATTCCCGAGATCGTCGGGACAATCGCTGGAGAAGACACGATTTTCATCGCGGTTCGCGAAGCGAAAGCGCAACGGCCGACGATCCAGAGGATCTGGGAATTGTTTTCATAAGGATCGTAGATTAGGAGGACAGATAGATCGAATAGGTCCTATCCGTCCTATCAGAAAAGGGACCAGAGTGATCCAGAAGAACCTAAATAAAATTGTCCTTGCCTATTCAGGTGGGCTCGATACCTCCGTAATGCTGCGCTGGCTCAAAGAGCATTATGGCTGCGAGGTGGTTTGTTATTGCGCCGACGTAGGCCAGGGACAAGAGTTAACGGGCCTGGAGGAAAAAGCTCATCAAACTGGCGCATCGAAACTCTACATAAAAGATCTGCGCGAAGAATTTGTGCGTGATTACGTTTGGACGGCGGTTAAAGCAAACGCTGTTTATGAGGGCATCTATCTAATGGGAACTTCGCTGGCACGGCCAGTGATTGCCAAACATCAAATAGAGATCGCGCGACTCGAAGGTGCCGACGCGGTCGCGCATGGCGCAACTGGAAAAGGCAATGATCAGGTTCGCTTCGAATTGACTTATTACGCGCTGCAACCAGACATCAAAGTGATTGCCCCCTGGCGCGAATGGGAATTCAAAGGACGAATGGATCTGATCGGTTACGCGAAAGAGCACAATATCCCGGTAACAGCGACTGCGGAGAAGCCTTATTCAACCGACGCCAACCTGATGCACATTTCGTATGAAGGTGGGATTCTTGAAGATCCCTGGGCTGAACCTCCTGAGAACATCTTTCAATTGACGCGTTCACCTGAGAACGCGGAATCAGAGCCACAGTATTTGGAGATCTCATTCGAGAAAGGCGAGCCGGTTGCTGTCGATGGAAAGAAGCTCGATGCGGTGTCGCTGCTGGAAACTCTTAACAAAGTCGGCGGCGCGCATGGCATCGGTCGTGTCGATCTGGTTGAGAATCGCTTCGTTGGCATGAAGTCGCGCGGCGTCTACGAAACTCCGGGCGTGACGATTTTGCACGCTGCTCATCGCGCCCTTGAATCAATAACTCTCGATCGCGAAGTGATGCATCTGCGCGACTCGCTCGGTGTGAAATTCGCCGAATGTGTCTACTACGGCTTTTGGTTCGCTCCCGAGTTTGTGTTGCTGCGACGAATGATCGACGAAACCCAACAACGCGTAACGGGAGACGTCCGACTGAAACTATTCAAAGGCAATGCGATCGTTGTTGGACGTCGCTCACCACATTCTCTCTACGACGAAAAGGTGGCGACGTTTGAGGCTGATACTGTTTACAACCAGCGCGATGCGGAAGGCTTTATCAAATTGAACGCGCTTCGGCTGCGATTAGGAGGACAGAAATGACGACAGTGACAACTCGAATCATTGATGCCGACAAGATCGGCTCTGCTACTGCGCCATTGAATCTTTCAAAGATCGTTGCGGTCGTCGAGACTAATTCGTCTCCACGGGCCGGCGACGTGATTGCGGTGCGAGCTTTGACAGACAGTGCTACTTACAACATGCTCGAGCTACCGACTGGCCGCCTGGCGAAAATCAATCCAGGCGATCTTTTGATCGGCGTGCTGGGCCGGCGGAGAGCCTTGAAAGGATTTGTCGGCGATATTCCCACTACAGTTAAAGCCGGGGACGAACTGCATTTGCTAAACATGGGTGGTGTAATCGGTTGTTGCACGGGCCATCACTCGAGTCTGGGTGATGCAATACGCTTGCAGGTGATCGGCTTAGTGTGTGACGAAACCGATCGTGTTCTCAATATCGCTGACGCCGCGTTGCCGTCACGCACGAGCCTCGGCGAGTCAGCGCCGCTCGTGATGATCGCCGGCACGAGCATGAACAGCGGTAAGACGTACGCCGCCACCGAGATTATCAAGCAGGCGACACGCGCGGGTTTGCGTGTTGCCGCTGCGAAACTATCGGGCGTCGCTTGTCTGCGCGACACGTTGAATATGGCCGATCATGGAGCAGTCGCCACTGCAAGTTTTCTCGACTGTGGTTTGCCGTCCACCGTTTCTGTTGGCGACTTGGCGCCAACTGCGAAGGCGATCATTGCAAAGCTCAACGAAGGGTCGCCTGATCTGATTGTTATCGAAATGGGCGATGGGATTCTGGGTGGATATTCAGTCGAATCGATATTTGATGATGCGGAATTACGCGATGCGACCGCTGCTTTGGTGTTCTGTGCTTCTGATTATGTCGGCGCGTGGGGTGGAATTGAGTTGCTGCGACGACGTGGCATTGAAATCGATGTGATTGCAGGCTCTGTCACGGATTCGCAGATGGGCGAAGACTACATTCGAAAAGAGTTTGGTGTCCCCGCAGCGAACGCGCGAAGGGATGGTGCAACGCTATTTAGTTTGATTAATGCGAAGCTCGAGAAAAATGTTAGTGAAGTCGTCGCTTAAGAACGTGATCGAAACAAGCCAATGAATGCGATCACCAGCAACGCGATGCCAATGAAAAGAAAGGCACGTTGATTAGCGATGCCGATCGCTATGAAGGCTATACCGAGTGCGATGAATGCATATGGCGCTTTTTGCATGGTTGGTTTCGTGATAATCGGACTCAGATTTGAATCGCGACTGTAGGCGGTCAGAGATTAAAGGTCAAGAGAGAGATGTCCCAACAGAAACTTCGCATTGGTATCTTTGGCGGCTCCGGCTATGGCGGCTCGGAATTGCTTCGTATTCTGTTGTTCCATCCGAATGTGGAAGTTGCTTTCGTTACCGCGAATGAACAAGCAGGTAAAACTGTCAGCGAGGTTCATCGAAATCTGAACGGGCTGACGAAGCTGACCTTCTCTTCAGCACCCGAAGATTTAGCAACACTCAACAACGTCGACTGTGTTTTCCTGGCGCTCCCGCACGGTCAGGCGATGGATGTCGTTCCGAATCTCCCATCGACTGTGAAAGCAATCGATCTTTCGGGCGACTTCCGCCTGCGCAATCCAGAGGAGTTTGAAAAGCACTACAAACAACCGCATACGGCGATGTCGGCCCAGTCAGATTTCGTTTATGGCCTGACTGAAACAAACCGTGAGCGGATCAAACAAGCGCGGCTGATCTCCAATCCCGGCTGTTTTGCAACGGCGACGCTGCTCGGACTCGCACCACTTGTCGCGAATGATCTGATCGACGGGCGTGTCATCGTCGATGCAAAGACTGGCTCGTCCGGCTCTGGCGCAAAGGCAGCAGCCAACACGCACCATCCACAGCGGATGAATTCGTTTTACGCCTACAAGCCATTCACGCACCAACACGTTCCCGAGATCGAACAGGAATTGAAGAGCGTCGGCGATTGGACCAGCGAGTTGGTTTTCATGACACACTCCTTGCCGGTAGCA
>DATJKB010000279.1:0-9680 GCA_035491875.1 Pyrinomonadaceae bacterium
ATACGAACATTGTTAGCCACTCTGAGCCGGCGGTCGGAAACCGTGCGTTTCACACCGGCGCGAAGTTCATCTATTTCGTGGTATCGGAGGTGACCAACAGCAACGAGCACTGCGACCGAAACAACGAACATGATCAAGCCAGTGGCTTTGGATCCGGTCGTCGTAAATATCATTGCCACCATTCCGAACAATGTGCAGACGGCATACAAAGCCAGCACTACGCGACGTTGTGACCAGCCACGTGCCAGCAACATGTGGTGAATATGTTCGTTGTCTCCCTGAAACATTGGACGACGGCTGATCAGTCGCCGGCCCATGGTCATCGCCGTATCGACCATTGGAAAACCAAAAGCGAGGATGGGAATCACGATCGCCACGGTTGTAGTGGCCTTTTGTGCGCTGAGTACGGAAAGCGCGGCGAGTGTGAAGCCCACGAAGAGCGCGCCCGAATCGCCAAGAAAGATCGACGCCGGATTGAAGTTGTAGCGCAGGAATCCGGCGAGCGCGCCACAAAGTACCAGAGCTACAACCGTCATCAATGGCCGGCCTTGTGATATCGAAACGATCAGAATCACCAACGAGGAAAACAGTGCAGCTCCTGACGCGAGGCCATCCATTCCGTCGATCAAGTTGAAAGCATTTGCGATCCCAACGAGCCAGAGAATGGTTATTGCAAACGAGAGGAGAGGCGGCAATTCGACTGTTCCGACAAAAGGAATCGTCAACGCATCAATGTGGCCACCGAGAAAATAAAAGAGCGTGGCGATCATTCCCAGAACTGTGAACTTGACAGTCGCGTTTGTGCCACGGAGATCGTCAACGATTCCAAGTATTAGCACCAAAGTAGCCGGTATGAGCGCGATGAAAATATCTAACCAGCGAGCTTTGAGTGTTTGAGTGAGTAGATTGTCAACAAACGGAAGTGTCGACAGCGCAGTAAGGCAGGAAAGATAAATCGCCACACCGCCCAGCCGAGGAATTGCTTTCGTATGCAAACGTCTTGAGTCAGTTGGTACGTCGAGGAGTTGAAAGCGCTCGCAGAGGCGTCGCACGACCGGCGTTATAATGAGTGACGCAAGGGTCGCGATAACAAAGAGCGCGAAGAAGGTATTCACTTAAGTTTCTCCTGGGAAGTTTGTCTGGGCTAAAACTTTAAGTGCCTGGCTCGTTTGTAATACTCAATACTGATTCACTGGGCATCGAAAGAGGCAGCGCATGAATCTCGTTGCCACCCAATTCGACAATTGCACAAAGCTGCGGGAGTAGAACCTCTTTTGAGTACGGTGATGTGCTGCTTTGAGGTTCAAGCCGTTCGGAAGAAGAGAGCGACGCTTTGATAATGTGACTGACTACTGTGTCGTGGTCCTTGTGTTTGGCCGTTAATAACTGACCGTTGAATTGAGGCGCAAGATCAGTTACATGACTTTCCTCTGGCCCGATGTAGAGCAAGCGGGACCCGATCGCCATGATGTTGTAAACCTTGCATGGGTGAATTATTCCGACAAAAGGATCGCCCATCACAACAACATGCAGGTCAGCAGCCGACAGCGATGCAGACAATCCAGTCAGCGGTTGATATGAAAGACATTTGATATTCGCGAGCTGGTGCTGTCCTGCAAAACGTCTAACTTTTTGCTGCTCGCTTCCGCCGCCAACAAAACAAAAAACCACGTCAATGCGATCATGGAGAGTTAGAGCGGCTTCTAGCAGAGTATCGAGTGGATGGCACGGACTGTGATTTCCGGAGTACATCACAACAAACTTCCCATCCAAACCATGTGTGTTTCGAAACTCCTGACGTCCAGACCTCGAGTAGCTAACCACATCCGAATGGGACCACGGCGGTAAGACTGCGATACGGTCACCTGCAACACCCCCGGCTCGAACCCTGTCTTTGGCAAAACGATCCAGCGCAACAACCTTCTCTGCGCGCCGAAGACTGTAGTTCATCATTCGCATTAGGAGTTGTGTGGTTATCGATTTCTCTTTAAGCCAGCCTGCCGCGATCGCTTCGTCAGGATTTAAGTCCATGATCCAGCAATAAAGTCGAGTGCCCGTGAAGCGCGCATAAAGTGCGGCGAGGAATGAGATCAATGGAGGAGAAGTGAGCGCAACAACGGCATCAACTCGCGGAAGGAACAACATTCGAAAGGCGCAAAGCAGCAGAAAACTCGAGAAGTTTGCCGCGCGCTTCCACTTGCTGTTTTTGCCCCACGATAGCGAAGGGATTCGGATAACCGTGATTCCTTGCCAACGTTCTCGTCTCTTGAATCGAAGAGTCGGATCGTCATAACCACGGTCGCCGGTCAAAACCGTTACTGCGTGGCCTCGGTTGGAAAGTTCGGTCGCGAGATCAGTGAGGTGTTGGGCCGTGGAAACCACATCAGGGTAGAAACACTGATTGAGAAGCAGAACTCTCAAGAACTATTCTGAACACGCTCGCGGAAATACTGAACGGTTCTTTCTAATCCTTCCGCAAGGGGAACTTTCGGAATCCAGCCTAAAACAGTTTGTGCGGTTGTGATGTCGGGTTTTCGTTGCCGTGGATCGTCTTCAGGCAGCGGCATGTATGTCAATTCCGATTTAGAGCCGCAGATACGCCGGACCTCTTCTGCCAGTTGTTTGATCGTAAACTCTCCTGGATTGCCAAGATTGACTGGCTGGTGCAGATCGTCTGCATTCATCAATTTGATCAAGCCTTCGACCAAATCGTCGACATAACAGAATGACCGTGTCTGACTTCCTTCGCCGTACAGTGTTAGTGGTTCGCCACGCAGTGCCTGCACAACAAAGTTCGAAACAACGCGACCGTCGTCTTCCAACATGCGTGGTCCATAGGTGTTGAATATTCGTGCGATGCGTGTATCAACATGGTTCTGACGGTGATAATCCATCATTAGCGTCTCAGCGAGCCGTTTTCCTTCGTCGTAGCACGAGCGTAACCCAATCGGATTAACGTTTCCCCAATAGTCTTCCGTTTGTGGGTGTACTAGCGGATCGCCATACACCTCGGAGGTGGAGGCTTGGAGAATTCTTGCCCGAACACGCTTAGCCAGGCCAAGCATGTTGATGGCGCCCATGACATTGGTCTTTACGGTCTTCACCGGGTTGTATTGATAGTGGATCGGCGATGCCGGACACGCCAGGTTGTAGACTTGATCGACCTCGAGCAGGATGGGCTCAATCACATCATGACGCACCAGTTCGAAGCGCGGGTTGTCAAGCAATGAAAAAATATTTTCGCGCCGACCGGTAAAGAAATTATCGAGGCAGATAACATCATGCTCTTCGCCGAGTAGTCGTTCACAAAGATGAGAGCCAATAAAGCCGGCGCCGCCGGTGACTAAGATCCTCACAGAGTCTCCTTATTGATCATTTCAGTGGAAAAGAGTCAGTACCGTCCGCGGTAGCGGATGGGTGCGAAGCTTGTCTCTGTGCATCCTCCGCGTTCGTCTTGTCTCTCTGGTTGATTGTTTGGGACTCTCCGCATACAACAGAGGCACGGAGTTCCTGGAGATGGCACAGAGACAAGCTTCGCACCCATCCGCTACCGCGGACGGTACTGACTGTTTTTTCACCGTCGCACCCGTTGATTGCCGAGATACAGGACATCCATTCTAGTCTTCAAGAAGCAATCGATTGCGTCTCGAGGTGTGCACACAATTGGTTCGTTTTCATTGAACGACGTATTAAGGACGACTGGCACGCCCGTCAGTCGATCGAAATCAGAAATCAATTGATAGTAGCGTGGATTCAGTTCCCGCGACACTGTTTGTAATCGTCCCGAGCCATCGACGTGAGTGACTGCCGGGATTTCATTTCGACGCTCCGGCCTTATTTGATAGACCATCAGCATTGTTGGCGCTGGATGCGTTTGCTCGAAGTAGTCCCCTACTCTCTCTGCCAGGATAGAAGGAGCAAATGGGCGAAACGGTTCGCGCTTCTTGATCCGGTCGTTCAGAATGTCTTTCATGTCCGCGCGCCTTGCGTCAACGACGATCGACCGATTGCCCAACGCTCTTGGTCCAAACTCCATCTGTCCCTGAAACCAACCGACGACTGATCCATTCGCAATGTCTTCTGCCGCACGTCGAGTGACTTCGATGTCGTCGAGAGTTTCAAAATTCAGATTCGACCTCTCTAATTCCTGCTTGATTAGGCCGTTTGAAAACGAAGGGCCTGTGTATGCACCAATCATTTCCTCACCACGAGGCTCTCGCAGTATGGCGTTGTGAATCTGAAAACAAACTCCGAGGGCGGTTCCGCTGTCGCCCGCCGCCGGCTGCACGTAAACGCGATTGAATGGCGTGTTCAGTAGAATCTTTCCATTCATCACGGAGTTGTAGGCCACTCCCCCGGAAAGTCCCAAGTCAGTAAGACCAGTCTGCTCGTGCAGATGATTGAGAATGTGAAAGCCGACTTCTTCCAGACGAAGTTGAAGGCTCGCTGCGATATCACGTTCACGATCGGAAATGGGGCTTGCCGGCGAACGCCTGGGACCAAACGTCTCGATAAATCCATCAGAGAAGATTTTGCCAATGACTGGGGATCCCTGATCCCAGGTCATCTCCACTCCTTCAGCGTGATGGCGAAAGTAATCGAGATTGATGCGAAACTGTCCACGTTCTTCGGTGCGAATGATGTTGCGGAATTCCCGAATGAAACGCGGTTTGCCGTATGGCGCCAGCCCCATTACCTTTCCTTCATCACCGTAATGTGGAAAGCCCAGATACTGTGTCGTGGCCGTGTAAACAATGCCGGTAGAGTGAGGATATTCGACCCAGCCTAAAACTTCGACCGAGTTCCCTTCACCGATTGCCCACATCGTTGAAATGAAATCCCCGAATCCGTCGATCGAGAGTAACGCCGCGCCATCAAAAGGCGAAACAAAAAATGAGCTGGCGAGATGTGCTCGGTGGTGCTCGATGTTGTGAAACTGTGCCTTGATCTGGTCTTTGCGCACCTCGAACATCCGGGCAAGGTCGTCTTTCAGGTCCCGCACTTTGGCGGCATTCCCCAAACGGTCTTTGATTTGACGAAAAACACCGCCACCATTGCCGTTACCGTCTGACGATATTTCTGAATCGACTGCGGTGACCACAGAACCACTTGGAGGAGAGGCAACCGCCAGTTGGCGAGCAGCGCGAGTAGCTGCGAACAAAACTTTCTTGTGTAGGTGCGCCGACGGATCTCTCGAAATACCGATGTGGTCCACTTCTTCGATGGAGATGCCAGCGGCTTGCAAACAAAAACGGATGGACTCAGAAGGAAAGCCGGCACAGTGCTTCACACGATTGAACCGCTCTTCTTCAACGGCTGCAATGATCCGACCATCGCGAATAAGCGCCGCCGCCGCGTCACCGTGATATGCATTTATTCCGAGGATGTAAATGGGCATTACTTTTAGAACTTAGAACTGCGCGTCTCGAGTGATGCAGGTGCTTCCAGCGGTTGCGATTTGAACTGTTCGCTCTTGGAGGTCTTTGTGCGCGACGAGCCGCCAATCTTCCGGTTAATCAGATACAGTGACAGCATCGTTTCTGCAATCGTCCGCTCAAACGCATAATGCAAGCCAGCCCAACCATCAAGCAGTCCAACGCGAACAATCAGGCAATAGAGCAACATCGCAGGGGGGGCTACTACAATCCATCGCCGGATTCGATCTGTGGGCGTGAGTTGTTCGGGCCTCAGCGAGGAAAGTTTTTGCGCTTCCAACTCCGCGTAACGCGCCTGAGCTTTCAACCAATGATGAAGCGGTTTTCGATCGTCATGTAGAACCCGACTGCGGAGGTTTTGTATCTCTCCCTCAACCCGCACGCGCTGTGTGTGCCCATCCTGCTCGTACCTGGAGCAGTCATGTCGATATAAAACGGTGACTGGCGGATAGATGCCGCTGCGTAACGGTTTTCCCTGAAGACAGTAGATGAATCGTGCCGTAAACCCACTGGCGCCCGACTTCGGGTCCAGGCAATCAATCTCCTGGATGAATTCGTCTGTGAGAATGTAGTCAGCGTCGAGAGCCAACACCCAGGGAGTACTGATTTCCGTCTGCTCGAGGCCAAAACTCCACTGTTGCGCATGAGTATCAAAGGGCCGTTGGAACACACGAACCTTCGGAAACTGCTGAGCCAATTGAATCGTCGCATCTGTGCTGAGACTATCGACAACTACGACATCCTTTGCCCAGCTCAGACGCTGTAGATTGCGAACAATGTTAGGCGCTTCGTTGTATGTGAGAATTAGTGGGGTTATTTGATCAAGCATCAACCAGCTTTACGAGCGGAACAAATCATATTCTTCCAAAGCCATGGCGCGCGGCCATAAAACGTGAAATGTAGACCAGTAAAACCGCAACTCTCCATCAACTGCGAAAGCGTTTTGGTACTGAAAAACTTGATGTGACCGCCATCGTGCAAGGCCGAAAAGTGTGCATCCATCTTCCCGCTTATCGCTAACACCAGGTTCTTAACGTAACCGTGGTAGGGTGTGGTAACAATTAAGCGGCCATCGGGCTTTAGAAGTGAGTGCGCCGCTTCTAACAAGTCCGAAGGTCGATACAGATGCTCGATAACATCGCTCGATAAAACCAAATCAAACGCATTTCCCAATTGCGAACCCAGGCGTCCGTCAATACTGGCTTTAACGTAACGTGCGTTGCCGTTACTCGTGCGTGCTATTTCCAGACCGCTCTGTGACAAATCGACGCCGGTTATCGCATATCCCAGTGACGCTAACCGAGTCGTGATGTATCCGTTACCACAGCCCAGGTCGCATATCGTTTCGACGCCATGAGTCCAAGTAACGAGCTCGACTATTGAGTCGGCCAATCCTTCACCAGAGCGACCGTTGGCCGGTCCGTCCGTGGCCCAGGTAAACTCGCTATACACTTGGTTAGAGTTCAATTGCGATTCGCAGACGTTATTGATGAGTAAAGTTGCACAAGTTGCGTCGCGGTGTTGTTCCACGTAAACCGCTTCGATAGCTGTTGGCCCGCAAGTCCACGTTTAATGCGCTCCTTGTCGTTCCCAAAAGCATCAACTAATGCATTTTCAAGAGCGCCGCCATCTACCCGGCTCACCCACCCGGCCCCCGCGTTCTGGATCTGCTCAGCCAGATTAACGTGAGGACTAACCAGCACTGGCACTGCGCAAGCCATTGCCTCGAGTAAGCAGAGACCAAAATTCTCCTGGTAGGACGTTAAGACAAGTATTGAGGCATGTTGCAATAAGCGGTTCTTGTTCTCACCGTCAACCCAACCCGGGAACAGCACACGTGCTGTAGCACCTTTCTTAACGGCGATTTCTCGAAGTCGCCTGACGTAATCATCTGGTCCATCGCCTGCGATCACAAGTCGCCAGTTGCTGAAGCATGAATTTGAAGTCACTTCAGAAAACGCGTCGATCAATACATCCAGTCCTTTCTTTGGATGGATTCTCGACAACACAAGTAAATAACTATGACCGTTTAAATCCGGCAGCTGTTTCGCCAATTCGTCGCGGCGCGACTGCAGCGCACCCTCCAGGGTATCAATCCCCAACGGTATGACGTGTCCGTGATTTAGCCGGAGCGTTTGTTCGACAGCTACTTGTTCGGCACGGGTCGTATAATGAACCGCAGCAGCGCTTCGCAACATCTCTTCACCCCGCAAACGCCAGAACAGATGTTTGCGAAACCTCTTTTGCCTCATGCTCCACGGATCAAGCGTTCCTAGCGGACGAATGATGTAAGGCACATTGTTGTCACGGCAGGCTCTCGCTGCCGCTACACAAGCATGATTGAAGACCGCGTGAATGTGGACTGCGTCGAATTCTTGTACGTTCTGATTCAGCCAGGTCGACAAGGAGTTTGAGAACTTAAACGAGCGCCCCCATCGCGAGGGAAAGAAGATTGTTGGTACACCTTTGTAATCAATCTTAGTTCGCGTGCGTGTGGCTTCGCTCGACATCTCGGCATCGGTTGTGACAACCAGCACGTCCACCTGCTGGGCACCGAGCTCCCGACACATTGGAATTAGCGCTTGCGCTGGCCCACCTGAGGCCGCCGCTACGGAAGGAATGACGTGGAGAATTCTCATTCGGATCTAAGCGGTAACCCCATTAACTTCGCACCACCTGGCAAGAACGTAGAGTGACCACGGACGAGACCAACCAACGGCACGTGGCGATTTTAGAAACCGATTCCAAACTTTAGCGACAGCGATTTCATCGAGGCCGATCGTATGCAGTCGATCCGCCTCAAGCAGCACCGCTGAGATATCACTGCGCAATCCCGATTGCATCCAGCTCTCAAACGGAAGCGTGAAACCCATTTTTCGACGGCTCATCAGGTCGCGAGGTAGCAGGTCGGAGAGCGCATCAGCGAGGAGCGGTTTGGAAACGCGGCCGGAGCCTCCATTGAGTTTCAACTTTCCAGGAACCGAGAGGGCGAACCGAACCACATCAACATCAATGAACGGTACGCGAACCTCGAGCGAGTGAGTCATGCTCATTGAGTCAGTATCTCGCAGCAATGTGTTCGCCATGTAGCCTTGCATTTCAAGCACACACATCTCGTTGACGGGATCGGCTAAATGATTATGGAACCTGGAGTGTTGGTCGAATGAGCGATGACTCAGAATGGTGACCGTTTCCGGGTCGAAAAGCTGGCGCGTGATTCGATAGACGTCGTCCGGTGATCCTTTACTCTTCACTAATTGTTTGAACTTGTTTCGTCTAACAGAACCATTCGCACCGAACGCACGCCCCGCGAACGTCCTTTGAAGGACGCGTTTTAACGTCGGCGGCATCGACTGAATTCGTAAGCTTCGACGAAAACTCGGGTAGCCGGCGAAGAGTTCATCTCCGCCGAGCCCTGAAAGAGCGACCGTTATTCCTGCCTGCTTCACTGCTTTTGCAACGACGTAAGTGTTCACCCCATCCATCGACGGCTGATCGAAACTTCGAATCGCATCAGGAAGTAATCGCAAAAGTTCATGTTCCTTAAGCAAAATCTCCTGATGAGCTGTTTGAAATTTGTCAGCAACAATTTGCGCATGGTGCGACTCGCTTAGCTTCTTGTTATCAAATACGACGCTAAACGTCTTCGGAGTTTCGTTGCTAACTCGACTCATCAACGCCACTATCGCACTGGAATCCATCCCGCCTGACAAGAACACGCCCAAGGGAACATCGCTGACCAGATGCACGCGTACCGATTCTTCAAGTGCTTCACGCAGTTTCATTGCGGCATCGCGGCGCGTCCGAAACCCGTTTGTGCTCAATTGCACTTCGGTATCGATCGAAGCGCTTTGCAAGTTGAGGCCGTCCTGATCAGCGTGAATGATTAGGCATTCGCCCGGTTCCAGCGCCTTTACTCCTTCGACAATTGTTAGCGGCGATTGGGTTGAGCCATAACTAAGGTAAGAAGCAACGCCTTCACGGCTCAGGCGACGCTCAACGAGTTCAGTTGCCAGCAAGGCACGCAATTCTGAAGCGAAGGCCAAGACATTCGCACGCCCTAATCTCTCGTTGCCGGCAACGAAATAGTACAGCGGCTTAATCCCAAACCGATCTCGTACGAGGATCAAATCGCGCTTGCCTGGATCCCATATCGCACATGCAAACATCCCGCGCATTCTCTTGAAGGCGTCAATGCCCCATTTTCTGTAGGCGCGAAGCACGACTTCTGTGTCGGACGTGGAA
>DATJKB010000280.1:0-9271 GCA_035491875.1 Pyrinomonadaceae bacterium
GCTCACGCGGCCTTAAACCGCTTTCGCGATCGAGATGAACAAGGATCGCCGCGTCTTGCGAAGAGATGCGCCATTTGGTCGACACAGCCCGGACGTGATCCGTGTGACAGGCGATATAGATTTGCGGATAAAGACGCTGAAGCTCGTAAACGTCGTCGTCATTCATCGGAGTCAGGAGCAGGAGCACGCAGGAGCAGGTTTCGTACCCTTGGTTGTCTTCTACTGATTGCGGGATTATAGAGGTGTCAGATAGTTCGTCAAATGGAACTAAATCTGGGAGCACGGACGTCCTCTTCCGCACCTGAGCGCGAAGCGCGAATAATCTGCGCGTCTGACGACGCGTCTGCGGACGAGGACGTCCGCGCTCCCAGTGAGGAGTTGGATACACCAGCAATCGGCAATCGGCAATATTTCTAGGCCACCCGCCTCACCTTCGGCACACCCGCCATCGACGGTGCATCTCGCAGGTCTACGGCAACTACAGCACCAGCTCTGGCAAACCGATAACGCCAACCCGTGGCAACCCCGATTGTCGTGAGAGCCGTGTTGCCGATGTAGACAAAGTTCTGAAACGTCGGTGCGGGAGGCGTGTATGAAACTGTGGGCGCCTCATGAGTTTCGACTGGTGGTATCCATCTGTTCTTTCCGCAGCAAGCCATCTTCAACCTCCGGGTCTTCGTAATAAAGTGCAGGCGGAACGGTTTCCTTTCGCTCGGTCACCCGATGCAAAAGAATCGCTCCGCCTGAAAGTGCGAGCCAAAGTAAGACTCGCTCCTTTTTACCACTGCCTATCACCCAGGCCAACGGGGCCGAGACCCAAAGGCTTAGACAATAGAAGCAGTCGATCAGCGTTGCGAAAAATCCTTGACCAACGCGTCGCCGAAGACGGGCAAACATATTCCATGGCCCATCTTCGGAAACGAGCAGGTTAGTAACTCTCCAAACTGAGAGTACACCAAGTATCAACCAGTAGAAGCGCACTTCACTCTTGTATCCCAAGGAGATACGTGTCCGGTCCGTACCCGTAGTCGGCCGAATTGTATCCATTTGTTACCCGCATATTCGCGCCAACATTCACTGAGAAGGTACAGAACGTTTGTCCTGGAGCCAGCCAGTTTCCAGAAGGCGACGGAATGATGTACGCCGTAACGTAGCCGGCACCGTCCGCAAGCGGTTCGTCGGGTGCACGCGTGCCAAACAAACGAGCACAGCTCGTGGCGCTACCGTGCGTATATGAACGTGACAACGCACCACTTGCTTCTCCCATTGGACCAGTCGTTGTCTGAATCGCGAAGTCGCCGATATTGCCTTTCTTAACTGAAAGACCGTATGAGCTGAGAAAACCGCGATCCTGTTTGGCCTTGAACCGCACGGTCAGAACTGCAGGATTCGGTTCGCCACTGAGATCGAACAACGCACAATCACCACCCGCTTGTGAACCCATTTGAACTGATAGGAGATCGAGCTCAGGTGTCGTGTTGTCGATGTAGAGGGTAACCGTGTCAGTTGCGCCGACCACAAAGTTGTTCGATGCATCGTATCCCTGCAATTGAAACTGAACGGTCACAGGCGAAGGTGCGTAGGGCGGGGTTCCAGCGTTGGTGCTAATCACTGCCTTCAGGAACCAGTCAGAGGCAGCCCACGCCAGGTCCATCTCGATGTTGTCGTAAGCCTTCGCCGGTTTCAAAACGCCAAGGTTATCCAATTCCAGGTTGCGATCAAACGGTCCGATCTGTTGCGGCACAAGAAAACCAATCTTCTGGAGAAACATTCCTTCCTGGTAGAACTCCCAGGAACTCCAGCCGCTACCGGTTAGCCGTCGATGACGAATCGTGTATTGCGTCACCTTAGTTGCGCTACCGATGAAGCAGCCAAACAGACGAACCGAACCTCCCCACGCCGCGCACCGTGCTTGCGGCACGTCCGGCAGAGTTGTATCGGTGCAGGTAATGCGTCCTTCAGAATCGAACACAGTCGCGGCGATTCCCAGACGGATAGCCCCGAGTGCCTGAATGTTTCGACCACCCTGACAACCAGTTCTCGGTGGTTTTCTGAAACACAGGTCGATGCGTTTGAAAACCGGAACGTTCCAGTAAGGCGCACTTTCAAACGCGACACCGCCGGGCGCCATCGCATCAAGAAGTTTGACGATAAGATCCGGCATTGACTGTACTACCTCGCTCTCGCCTGGTGCGACGTCAATGTTCGTTTCTTCAATAAACTGACCAATGCTGCGTGTGAAGCGGAACACGTAGTTGCCGTTGCGATCGGTGACGGCCTGGCCCAGGTCTTCTCTCGTTCCTGTCCCCGTATAGGGACCGCCACCGAGTTCGGCAACAGTGCGGTCGTATTCTTCGAAGCGAAGCGGATATCCAGCAAGAGATTCGATCGAGCAAAGCTGAATAATCTTGTCGATGATCGAACCGATCGCAGCTCGATCGAATTCTAAGACCGCAGCTTCGCGAAGACTTGAAACGGCCGCTGTTCGTAGCGACAGTGATTTCTCGGCTGGCGCAGCGTCTCTAGCGCCGCGTGCCGGTTTTACCTCCTCCACTGGCGGTAATCGGAGAAGTTGGACGCGTTTGTCCGGAATCAGGCGATCCTCAGTCAACGGGATCATCATAGGAACAAACGGTCGGGGATCTGGTTCCGGAAATGGTTTCTTGATTCGAACGCGCTCGGGATACAGCTTTTCAATTGCTTTTCGTATTGCCGGATACGTTAGTGACTCACGCAGCACCAAATCAGAGTCAATTACCAACCAATGGGGGAAGCAGGGGAGGAAACATCGTCCACTGTATGCTTTCGCATGTCCATAGACGACAAAGTCAGTTGCGGTCACGGGTGTCGAACAGGTGAGGATCAGATCGTTGAAGTCCTGGTCGCCGCCGGCATCATTGCTTTCAATGTCGAAGCGATAGTTGCCGCCAGAGATCGTTGGGAACTTGATCTGCTCTGCGGAATTGATGAATCCAGAGCCGGGATTGTTTTGGATCTGGATACGCCAGTGTGCGCCAGTAACGGTTGCTGATGTTCCGACAGTGCCTACATAAGTACCGTTTCCGGAATCCGCTCCCGCGACAACGAATTGTTGGGGGAAATCCGCGTTCTTTGATTTTACCGACACGGTCCATGAACCTTGCATCGGAATGGCCATGAGCTAATACCTCCTTCAAGCGCCAGTGTGTGGCGCCGCAAGCAATTGTGAAGTGATAAGCACGTTGGACGGCGCGAGCTTGAAAACGGGAGCGATTGTTCCCGCGGTCGGAATTAGTTGAGCAGGGAAGAACCACTTCGGTGCGAGGAGGAGGTTCTTAATGACCCTGTTTGGTGAAGGTCAAACAGTCGCGCGGTGGGCGCGCAAAGTAGGACCAGCGAGACAAGCGGTGAAGACTAGCCGTCGAATTTCATCGGTCTCATCAGCTAGATTGGCAACTGCTGTACCGTGAGGAACTTTTCGCAGAAGGGCCAGTAACCAGCGGAAATCCGAGGAGTAATCTCGGCAAGTCGAATTTCGCTACTGTCTACTGCAGTGTTTTCTTGTCCTCAGCCGTTCACAGCGAGCGACCGATTTGCTGAGACTTGAAACTAGTCAACTCTCTGCGTGTCCTCGGCGTGTTCTTCGGAGCAAGTTCGGAAGTTCTTGTTTTTGTAAGAACTTTCCCGCAAAGGAGCAAAGAGAGAAAGAATGGCCCCGCGCTGTCTTGGCTTCTTTGCGCCTTGGCGGGAAATGTTTGGTTGCGGCTGTGCTGCGCTGTGTCTCAGCGGTGTTATCTTGAGTTCCCAAGCAAACCAATAAATCAGTGAATAAGTTTCTTTATGGGTTTCTGAGATCCAGGACGTCTACAAAACCGCGGAGACGCCGAGCCCGCAGCGGAACGCGCAGAGAGTTGAGTGGTTCGGAACCGCAGAAGCACACTGTCCTCGCCGAGTGCAGTTCGATCATCTCTACGGTAAAATGCAACCTATAGCCCCTAACGAACATTAACTCTCGTCCGCACCATGCGGATTGTCACGTGCTGATAACGCATGGCTGTTATGCTTTTGTCGAAATCAAAAGCAAGTAAGACATTTCTAAAAGAAAGGCTCATTATGGAAACAAGACCCACGCACGAGCAAGCACAGCTCCACTTGCAAGTTTACGATCTCCGCCGAGAAGAACGTCTTCGCAAAGCCCGCGATTGGTTTCAGCAGAATTACCGCGCTGAAACCATGGAAGAGGCGATGAAGATTAGTGCTCCCGGAACAGAGACCGGCACGCATTTGGGGATGGTGATGGGCTATTGGGAGCAAGCGTGCGCTCTATTGAATTACGGATTACTTCACGAGGATCTTTTCTTCGAAACAAACGTGGAATTCTTCGGAGTTTGGGAAGCGCTCAAGCCAGTCGCCGGTCAATTCCGCGAAGCATTCAAGGACCCGAACATGCTGTCGCACCTTGAGCGAGCAGCAAAACGATACGAGCAATGGCAAGAAGGGCGCGCACCCGGGAACATCGCCATGATGCGCGAATACATGAATCAGGAACGCGCGAAAGCGAAATCGGCGAGCAGCTAATCAGAGAGTGATTACTCCCGCCTTCTGCGTTCTCAAAATCTCTGCGTTCTCAACATCTTTGCTGAGAACGCGGAGATTCTTTTTCCAGGTTCGCGATTCAAGACCTAAAAGAAATCGGCCAAACGTTTAATAGAAGGGTAACCGGCGACAAACCCTAAGAAATAGGAGAGAAACTAATGAGTTCCCCTGAAGCCGCTCTTCAATCAATGATGCAAAACCTTGAAAAGCAAACTGGAAAGTCCTTCGATGAATGGATAAAAATCGTGCGCGCCAGCAAACTCACTAAAGCGCGGCAAATTACGGATCTTCTTAAGGCTGAGCATGGCCTGACGTTCGGATACGCAAACATGATCGCGCTTAAAGCACTGGGCTCAGATGCAGGGTCGTCCAACGCCGACGATCTAGTTGCCGCGCAATACTCGGGAGCTAAAGCACAGCTAAAGCCGATTTATGATGAACTTTTGGCAGCAGTGCAAAAGTTTGGTGGCGACGTTGAAGTCGCTCCGAAAAAAGCCTATGTAAGTTTGCGCCGGAAGAAACAGTTCGCGTGCTTTCAGCCATCGACCGCAACGCGTATGGATGTGGGTATTAACTTGAAGAACACAGCTCCGACGTCAAGACTTGAGCTGGCTGGAAGTTTCAATTCAATGGTCAGCCATCGCGTCAGGGTCACCAAGAAATCCGAAGTGGATAAAGAGCTGATCGGTTGGTTGCGAAAGGCTTACGACGAGTCGTAAGGGCAATTCTAAAGGGAAGGGCAGCGTCCTCGCGTGCATCGATGTCCCTTATTTCTACCCAAAGGGGCTGCGGTAAGCACCTTGAGCTTCGATCTGTTATGATCCGAGCCATTAGTTAAGCCGCTTCAAGCGGACCAACCCGACGGTTGCAACTGAATAACTGAACCGGCAACCACCAGCCGGTTGATTACTAGTCACACCTGAGAGGTCCCATGAGTAGTAACGGACGAACACATGCCGCAGCGTCGGCTCGTTCACCACGAAAACCCATGCGTGCGTCAAAGAACGATAACCGACTGGTCGACGATAACTTTGCTCGCATCTTCAATATCAGCCCTTACCGGATGGGCATCGTCCGAGCGGCTGATAACGTCATTCTCGCCGTCAACGATCGTTGGGTTAGTGATTTGGGCTACACACGAGAAGAAGCTGTCGGTCACAACATTCTTGATTTTCACCTCGATAACGAGTTGGTAATGAAAGTCAAGGAACTGCTCGATAACAAGGATCCCATTCGCGATCTTGAAGGTGGTGTAAAAACGAAATCGGGTGACGAGCGGCGGATCGTCACTTCAGCTGAGTGGGTGGACTTCGAAGGTGAACCCTGTTTCCTTTGGGCGACGAACGACATCACCGAGTATAAGCGTGCCGAGGCTGCCCTGCGGCGTAATGAAGAGTTGTTTCGGGCCATCGTCGAAGATCAAACTGAAATGATCGTTCGTTGGAAGCCGGACGGAACACGCACTTTCGTTAATCAAGCTTATGCTCGCGTCTTTGGAGGAAAGCCTGAAGACTATATCGGCACCAACTTCTATCCACTTATTCGTGAAGAGTATCGCGAGTCAATCCGGCAAAAAATTCTTTCACTAACTCCCGAAAGCCCGCTAGCGACAACAATCCACCAAAGCATCGCTGACGGCGAAGTGCGATGGCAGGAATGGACCGACCGAGGCATCTTCAATCAGGAAGGCGAACTAGTTGAACTCCAATCCACTGGCAGAGACATTACTGAGCGGTTTAAAGCGGAGGAAGAGTTGCGCACATCAGAAGAGAGGTTTTCCAAAGCGTTCAGTTTGGGACCTCACCGAATGGGAATTGTTCGAGTGAGTGACGGATTGATTCTCGACGTGAACGATCGGTGGGTGCAGGAGACGGGTCTGGCACGTGCCGCTGTCGTCGGGCAGTCAATTCTGGATGTAATCTCGCACGTTCATGGTGACGCAGGCGATCGTGTCAAAGAACTCTGGGAAGCGGGCAAACCTTTTCGAGACGTCGAGCTCACCTTTAGTCCGAAAACGGGAAAGAAGCGGATCGTGCTCTCGTCTGGAGAAGTGTTCGATCTCCACAATGAGCCCTGTTTACTATTTGCCGCTCACGACATAACCGAACGCAAACAGGGTGAGGAGAGAATGCGGCTCCTGCAAAAGATTACGATGGATGTGGCGGCTGCAGAAGATCTTTCGTCAGCACTTAGCGTTGTTCTTAGTGACGTATGCGAAATGACGGGATGGGCACTTGGACAGGCGTGGCTGCCGAATGAAGACTACAATACGCTAACTCGCTCTTCAGCGTGGTACGCCGCAACATCTGATTTGGACCAGTTCAGAGAAATTACTAAAGACTTCACATTTGGACGGGGCGAAGGACTTCTGGGACGCGTCTGGCAATCGAAAGAGCCAGCCTGGGTGCGAGACGTTCCCCCGGCCAACGATTGTCCGCGCGCACAGTTCGCCATAGACGCCGGTTTGAATGCGGGAGTAGCTGTTCCGATCCTTTCAGGTGAAGAAGTCATCGCAGTACTTGAATTCTTTCTTCGAGAGCCGCGAGAAGAGGACGAACGACTGGTGAATGCAATCACGGCTGTCGCCGCTCAGTTGGGCATGGTCGTCCGACGCAAACGAGCCGAGGACGCATTGAGATCTTCAGAGCAGCAACTCCGCGCGCTGGCGGTTCGACTTCGATCTGCTCGTGAAGAAGAAGGCACGCGCATCGCGCGCGAGATTCACGATGAACTCGGCAGCGCTTTGACCGGTTTGAGATGGGATCTCGAGCGACTGGAAAAGCTGGTCGCTAATCCAAAAGAGGTGTCCGTCGCGCTAGATAAGATTCCATCGATAATAAGCGTCGTTGATTCGACCATCGACACGGTGAGGCGAATCTCGTCTGAATTAAGGCCGGGCGTGTTGGATGATCTCGGCCTGGCTCCGGCCATCGAGTGGCAAACGCAGCAGTTTGAGCAACGAACCGGTATCCACTGTTCGTGCTCAGTTAAGCCGGGCACAGTTGATTTGGGCCAGGACCAGGCGACGGCTATCTTTCGTGTTTTCCAGGAGATTCTCACAAATGTTCTGCGGCACGCTGAGGCAACAAGCATAAATGTCAGCGCATTCGAAGAGGGGCAATGCTTTGTGCTTGAAGTCAAAGACAACGGTCGAGGAATTACCGCCCCGGAAAAAACGAACATCCGGTCGCTTGGTCTACTCGGAATGCAAGAGCGCATTCAGTTAATCGGAGGCTCCGTCCAGATTGAAGGTGTAGCTGGAGAGGGCACGCGCGTTAAAGTCTGTGTCCCGATTGCCTAAAAACGTCGAACGTCATGTTAAGGATTCTCTGCATTGACGATCACCAAGTTGTCCGCGAAGGCGTTAGGAAGATCTTTGAGGAGAAAGGTGTCAGCGTCGAGATCGGTGAAGCCAGCACTGCGGCGGAAGCCCTTCGCCCGATCAGCCAGAAACAGTGGGACATCGTTGTTCTCGATATTTCTCTCGGCGGTAAGAGCGGGCTCGACCTACTCAAGGAAATTCGGATACTCCAACCGCGCCTCCCGGTCCTAATCTTCAGCATGCACTCTGAGGAGGTTTACGCGCGCAGAGCAATCAACGCCGGCGCTCGAGGCTACATCACCAAGGGAAGTTCGTCGGAGGAACTTTACGCGGCCATCAATAAGATTGTTCGGGGTGGACGTTACATCTCAGCGGCGCTCGCAGAAAAAATTGTGTTCGCTGCAGACGGCGATAGGCATCCGCACGAAACCCTTTCAGCGCGCGAGTACGAAGTGATGTTGTTGATTGCGAGAGGTGTGTCGAACAAGGAAATTGCCGAACGACTGGGTATCGACAGCCGCACCGTCACCACACATCGCCGTCGGCTTCTCGACAAAATGAACCTGCAAACAGACGCCGATCTCAACGAATACGCGCGCGTGAACGAATTGCTTAACTAGCCCACCTTGTCAGTCGTTGCCCTACATCACCTGTCTTTCATCTGACAAAAACTTCCTACCTCAACCGATAGTCCATTCTTGGTGCAAATTGTATTGTCAGCCCGTAGCGAACTAAGGGATCCCCAAGGGTGTTCTCTGAAGTTTTAACGAAATTGCGGTGCACCGGGGGCGAGTTGCGCCGCAATAGGTGTGGTCGCGGATCTGGCGCAGTGTCGCACCGCGTCTGCACCGCAGCAGGGTGAGACGTCGTGGGGATCTCGCCCTGCCCCATATCAGGGTTGTCGGCAGGATTTAGCTTATAGAGTTGACCATCATGATTGAGGGCAGCACGGAAGAGCTTCTGGAGTGCACGCTTTCCCGGGTCCAATGGGACCTGGAGGAGAGCGAACGGCGCTATCGAGAGATCTTCGAAAATGCTAAAGACGCGATCTACGTTCACGATCTGAACGGCCGCTATACTCTCGTCAACCCAGCGGCTGAAGAACTCAGCGGCTACAGCAGAGATGAAATACTGCAGCTCAGCGTGTTTGATATGGCTTCCCCCGAACACGTTGAGCTGATCTGCAACAGCCTGAAACAAAAACTCACCGACCACGCACCGACGACTTACGAGATCGAAGCAATCAGAAAAGATGGCACGCGTGTACCCGTCGAAGTCAGCAGCCGGCTGATCTATCGCGGTGGTAGACCAATAGGTGTACAGGGTTCGGTTCGCGACATATCAGAACGACGCCGTGCCGAAGAAGTCGTAAGA
>DATJKB010000281.1:0-5263 GCA_035491875.1 Pyrinomonadaceae bacterium
AAGCAGCCCGAACAGAAACAGGAAGCCAAGCCACAAAAGGTTGAGCAGAATGTTGACATTCGCAAAGAGCTGATCGCCAGCGTTGATGAAAGCAGGGTGCCGCCAAAAGAGATCTCGGCTAAAGCGAGTGATATTCCGCCAGTACGTCGCGGCGTGACAACAATGATCGGCAACGAGTCTTCCAATGCTGCCGCACCCATGCCCGCTGGACCAGGAGCCGGAACGGTAGTTAGCGGCCCAACGAAGGTACAGATCGCAGACGAGCCGCCACCACCGGAGGCACCCAAGCCAACCCCACCGCGTGCCCCAATTTCAGGCGGCGTCCTTAATGGTAAAGCCATCAGCTTACCGAAGCCCCCATACCCGCAGATCGCCAGAGCAGCACATGCCTCCGGAACTGTCGTGGTTCAGGTACTAATTGATGAGAACGGTAGTGTCGTATCAGCTCATGCTGTGTCGGGCCACCCGTTGTTGCAGGCTGTGGCGGTCCAGGCTGCCAGGCAGGCAAGATTCTCCCCAACGAAGCTTTCGGGGCAGCCGGTGAAGGTTACCGGTGTAATCCAGTACAACTTCGTGGCGCAATAACGCAGAACATCGACATCCTTCGGACCGTGACGGCAACGCGGTTCGAGGGCGACCGTCTCTGCTCGCTATTAAACTAATAAAAAACTATTGGAGGGGTCACCGTGACAATTCTAACGAGTCTTCTAGGAACAAAAGCCCTGGGACTTCTATTGTTTTTGCAGGACGCCGCTGCCAGTCCAGAGGCATCCGGCGCTGATCACTTCACCCTTACAGAAATGGTGAAGAACATGGGCGGCGTTGCTATCGCCGTCGTAATCGTGCTGCTGATCATGTCAGTGTATTCGATCGCCATCATGGTCGAACGCTACCTGACATACTCCGCTGCCAAGAAGCAGTCACGTGAGTTTGCGCCACGTGTTGCCCAGGCTCTCAAGAACGACCGGATCGAAGAAGCGATTAACATCAGCGACAAGCATCGCAAATCGCACTTGGCGATGGTTGTCAGCAGCGGCTTGCAGGAGTTTCGCGCACACGAAGCCTCGTCTGACATTTCGGGCGACGAGATTGAAGCTTCGAAACGCGCTCTGCAACGCGCTATCGCGATCAAGACAGCAGAATTTAAGCGCGGTCTTTCGGGTTTGGCGACTATCGGCTCCACTGCACCGTTCGTGGGTCTGTTCGGAACCGTGTTCGGCATCATCAACGCATTCCGCGGAATGAAGAACGCAGAGTCAGCTGGTATCGCCGCCGTGGCCGGCGGCATCTCTGAAGCGCTGTTCACCACCGCTCTCGGATTGTTGGTGGCTGTGCCTGCTGTGTGGCTGTTCAACTATTTCACCGGTAAGGTTGATGGCTTCGTAGTTGAAATGGACAATTCGGCTTCTGAATTGGTCGACTACTTCATCAAGAACCGGACCAAACAGTTGAAGGCCTAGGGCGCCTGATCTAAACGACCGGCGGGCGGCTGTTTAGATTCTGCTCGCCGGGGTCGGAAGATCTGAAGGGAGAATTGTTATGGGAATGTCAGGAGGAGGCGGCGGAGGCGGCCTCCAGTCAGAAATCAACGTAACACCGATGGTCGACATCATGTTGGTGTTGCTGATCATCTTCATGGTGGTCACACCCTTTCTGCAGCAGGGCATCACGGTTGCGCTGCCCAAGAACATGAACAACCCCGATGTTGATCCCAACATCATCAAGGAATCGTCGATCGTAATCTCCATCCCGAACGATGGCGAGTATTACCTCGCAAAGAAACGTTTACAGCGAGAACAACTCGCGGACGAAGTCGATGGCATGCTCGAGAAGATTAAGAACGAGCAGGACCGCATCGTCTACATAAAGAGCGGCGTTGGTGTTAGTTATGGCGACGTCGTAAACGTTATTAACGAGGTGAGAAAACTCGGCGTGGATAAGATCGGCCTGGTCGCTGACAAGAAGAAAAAAGGTGGAGCGGTCGTGGCCACGCCCACGTCATAAACGCGATAAACAGGAGAGTTCCAAATGTCGTCTTTGGATGATGCTCATTCGAAAAAGAGCACTACCACTGCGGAACCATATATCAACGTGACGCCGTTGATTGACGTTCTGTTGGTGTTGCTGATCATATTCATGGTCGTCACACCGCTGAAGCCAAGTCGCTTCAAAGCTGATATTCCAACTCAAAGAGATCCGAACGAGGATCTAAGTAAGTTGAAACCAAACCCGCTGACGCTCGTTGTTACAATCTCGCCTGATCTGCAAGTCAAACTTAATGCGGACTCAATGGGATCTGTGAATGAGACTGGAGCGCTCTCCCAGCGACTGGTGCAGGTGTTTCAGCAACGTAAAGAACAACGCGCCTACAAAATCGGTATGGAAACGAGGCAGGACATCCCGATAGAAGAACGCATAGAGAAAACTGTCTTCGTCAAAGCTCCACGTGCGGCTAAGTATGGCGATGTTGTAAAAGTCATCGATGCCATCAAGGGCGCTGGAGCGAGTCCTGTAGGGTTGCAAGTAGACGATCTGCCTTAATGAACATGTGATTTGCCCGTTCACAGAGTTGACCCCACTGTTGTGACCGGGCAGTCTCATGAATGGAGTCATGGATAAATGAAACTGTCTCAGACCGCGATCGTCGCTGCTTTGGCGATCCTTGTTGCCGCCAGCTCAGGGTGTGGAGTAATCAATCGGATTCGAGCAAAGAATGAGTTGAATGAAGCCGCGCGTGCTTATCGCGAGGGTAGATTTCCGGAAGCCGAACAACACTCGCGTAGAGCTGCCGAGCTTGATCCAGATAACAAAACTGCCCCGATGTTCATCGCTCGGACGATCCATGCTCAGTTCCGCCGTGGTGTCCAGTCGCCAGAAAACTTAGCGAAAGCCAACGAGGCGATTACTGCCTATCAGGCGATTCTTGAGAAGAATCCGAAGGACGACGAAGCCTACAAAGCCATAGCCTATCTTCTTGGTGAGATCAAGGAAGAGGCAAAGTTGCGCCAATGGATTACTAATCGCGCAGCCAGTGATGCAGTGGAACCAGAGAAGCGCGCCGAAGCATATATCGTCCTCGCCAGTAAAGACTGGGATTGCTCATTCAAGATCACTGAGTTGCCTTCCAATAAGACAACGACAATCGATCCCAGTAACAACAAGGCGACAGTTTCTTACAAGAAACCCGGCGACCAAAAAGACTTTGAAACCGCGCAGCAGTGCGTGAAGCAGGGGCTGGCTGAAGCGGAAAACGCCATCAAGTTTAACCCGAACAACGAATCGGCTTGGTCGTACAAGACGAATCTGCTGCTCGAAGCAGCCAAGCTGGCGGAAATGGACGGCAAGACCGACACAAAGGCTGATTATCAAAAGCAGTATGAAGCGGCCTTGAAGCGAACGACAGAACTCAGCGTCGCTAACCAGAAGAGAAAAGAAGAGGAAGCGCGGCAGGCTCCCTCGCCGCCAAAGGGTTAAGTCTAAACCTGTCCCTCGTCATTAGGTGATGTCCGGTCTCAGTGCCGGGCATCACCTTTTTGTTATACTTCTTACGTCAAAAGACTGATTTTTTCGCCTGTATCGCGCAGATGATCCGCATTGAGGACATTATCGATAAGGTCGCACGAAATCACGCCCAGGCTGACCTTGATCTGGTGCGACGTGCTTATCTGTTCTCTGCCCGCGAACATAAGGGTCAGAAGAGAGCTTCAGGCGAGTCGTACCTGGTCCACCCGCTGGAAGTCGCCAACATTCTCGCCGATTTAAAACTCGACGAAGTTTCAGTCGCCACCGGTCTTTTGCATGATGTCGTCGAAGACACGCTCGTCGATCTCGATACGATCCGTCATTACTTCGGCGAAGAAATCACGCACCTCGTCGACGGCTTAACGAAGATCGCTCAAATCAGCAACATCTCTCGTGAAGACCAACAAGCCGAGAATGTCAGGAAGATGCTGCTGGCGATGATTGACGACGTGCGCGTTGTTCTGGTGAAGCTTGCCGATCGACTTCACAACATGCGCACGCTCCATTACCTCACGCCGGAGAAACGCCGACGCATCGCGGAAGAGACGATGGAGATCTTCGCCCCAATTGCGCACAGGTTGGGTATGGGTAAGTTGCGAGGTGAGCTGGAGGATCTCGCTTTCAGACATCTGCATCCGGAAGACTACCGGGAACTGGCAGAACAGTTGGAGAAGCGCAGGCCGGAGAACGAGGCGTTTCTTAAAGGCGTCACCGCGCGGATCGAAGAGAAGATGCAGGAAGCAGAAGTTCCCTTCGTGTTGGTTGAGGGACGCGTGAAACGACTTTATTCGATCTGGAAGAAACTAAAACGGCAGCGCATTAGCCTGGACCAGGTTTACGATCTCGTGGCGGCGAGAATCATCACGCCTAACGAGATTCGCCACTGCTACGCGGCGCTCGGCGTCGTTCACAACAATTGGAAGCCTGTACCAGGTCGTATTAAAGACTGGATAGCTACCCCACGCGACAATCTGTATCAGTCGCTGCACACGTCAGTGATTGGCTCAAACAGCCAGTCGTTTGAAGTGCAGATTCGCACCGAAGACATGCATCAGATCGCTGAAGAAGGGGTCGCGGCGCACTGGAAATACAAAGAAGGAAAACGTGGCGCACGCGACGAGGATCAGGCGCTTCAGGCTCTGAGATCGCTCGTCGAGTGGACGCAGGAAGTAAAAGACTCGAAAGACTTCCTCGACTCCCTTAAGCTCGACCTCTATCCAAAAGATGTCTATGCATTCACTCCGATGGGGAAGGTTATTCAACTTCCTCGTGGTGCTTCGACTATCGATTTCGCTTACATGATCCACTCCGAAGTTGGGAACACCTGCACAGGTGCGCGTATCAACGGTCGAATGGTTCCGTTAAGGACACAGATTCAAAATGGCGACGTCGTCGAGATTCTAACCAGCTCAAATTCTCATCCATCTCGCGATTGGCTGAATTTCATCGTTACCTCACGGGCTCGAAATCGCGTCCGGCATTGGGTAGCGGAACAGCAGCGCGCGGAGTCGATTGATATTGGTCGTAAGCTCTTTGAAAAGGAAGCGGTGCGTTTTCAGTTATCTCCAAAGAAACTTCTTAGCGACTCGGATGGTGACATGAAACGTGTTGCCAGCGAATATGGATATGGACGCGTGGATGATCTGTTGGCCGGAATTGGCTACGGGAAATTGGTTCCGCGTAACGTCATCGCGAAGTATCTCGGGCCCGAACAGTTTGAGCAGCTCGATAAGCAAAAGGA
>DATJKB010000282.1:0-5278 GCA_035491875.1 Pyrinomonadaceae bacterium
GGCAAATCGCGTCGTGCCGTGTTGAAAGTGATAAGTGAGATAGGAACAGAGGAAGGTTATCGAAACGATCAGCGCTGAGATCTGACAGGCACGATGTGCAGCAATGTTTCCCTTGCGGATGAAAAGATAACCTGACAACAAAAGTACAAAGCTGGTTCCATTTAGAATTGCATTGAGGTGCGGAAGATAGGAAACGTAGTCAGACATAACAACTAGCAGCAAGATACGTGCGTGACGAGTGGTACAAGCCGAGCACCCTTGCACCGGAATCGCTTCAGTCTACACTCAACTGCAGAACGGGAGCGAAGCGACCGATTCCAACTAACCGGGATCTCAATGTAACTTGGAATCGGTCGCTTCGCTCCCGTTCTAGTTGAGCTGCTTCGTAAAGTAGATCCCTCTATTCAGTATGCGCCTCGTCGAATCCCAACACCCCGGGCAGTTATCCTCGCTCAATCTCACGCGCGGCATGTTTCCCTTTTTCGGTCAGCGAGTAGAAATCGTTTCCTTCTTCTTGTAGCACGCCTTCTCGAACCAATCGCTCGACAGTGTCAAAAACGGCAGTGCGCTTCTCGGGATCGTTACCGCCCGCTTCAAAGAGCTCGTGCAGATCGAGGGCGTCTTTGCCCCAAACTGCAAAGCTTCGCAACACTTCT
Source organism: Pyrinomonadaceae bacterium (assembly GCA_035491875.1). Classification (GTDB taxonomy): domain Bacteria; phylum Acidobacteriota; class Blastocatellia; order Pyrinomonadales; family Pyrinomonadaceae; genus PSRF01. Next base: position 657 of record DATJKB010000282.1, read on the forward strand.
TTTGTTAGTGGATCCACGATAAAACCTGGCTGTTCAGCTGTCCTTCGTGGTGGCCGGGCCAAACCGGTCGACCATGGCGCGAACATCCGGAGGGACAGCACGACCTTTGGCGTCTAGTAATGGCGGAGTCTTTGCGGTACCCGTCTGACCGGCCAGACGAGTTGAGTTCCAATCTTGCGACCCGTCCACCGACTTCTTAAGAAACGGAATTGGGAGTTTATTTTCAGATTTGAGATACAGCAGCGGATTGACCGCGAAAGCGAGAGCCAGCACTAAACAAACTGTGATGATAAACAGGTTGTCAGTTGAAAGCAGTTCGTTCGTGGTAATCGCCACGAATACAATCATCGCGAGAAAAGCGAGCGCGCCGATGATGCAGATAAGGTTAAGCAGTCTCGTTTCTTTGCTCATCGCGTAACTAGTGACCATACTCAGTGCTTCGCTTTACCAGCGGGCTTTCGTTTTTCGCTTACTTCCTCGTAGCCGCACCGCTCACATTGCCACACAGGAAACACATCGTTCGGGTCTCCCGTCGATTGATATACAGCTCGGTTAGAAGGAATAATTTTGCCGCCACATCGAGGACACGCGCGGCCACGCGTGGTTCGCTTTTCAATGTCAATCTGGAGCTGGTTCTCGTCCGCCATTAATCCTTTTCGAGCGACTGCTCCGCTTCAGCCTGACTTTTGTGACGTTTCAACACAATGAAGATCGAACAGAAAATAGTTACGGGTGGTAGCAGCAACACAAGCACGGCGATGTTGTAACCGCGAATAAAACCCGCATCCCGGGAACTGGTGAGTACTGCTTTGCACATCGAGCACTGCGCTAAAGCGGCGTCGCTCGACAACAAAATCAGGACCAGCACGAATACCAGGAAGGCAAAACGTCGCATTACGGTTCCTCCGCCGCGGGTGCAACTGGCGGTGCCTCTTTGTACTGATAGCGCAGACCAAGAGACCGGAAGCTATCGGGGAAAAACACAAAGAGCAAGATGATGCAAACAACAAGCATTGGCACAATCGTCAGTATCAAACTCAGTCGCTCGAATTTCAAGTGCATGAAGTAGGCGACGATCAGGGCCGCCTTAATAATCGAAAGACCGAGCAGGATCGTGAGCATGATATGGATCGCCATCGGCTTGTAAGCCAGGAATATCTCTACGAGGGTCAAAGCCACCAGCCAGACCCAAATGGAAACGAATAACTTGTTACTACCGGCAAAATGTTCTTCAGCGTGTGCGCTCATTCGAGATTCCTCCGGGAAACTAACGAGCCAAATGTCCGCCAACGTCAACAGACATGATGTAAATCAACGGGAACACAAACATCCATACGAGGTCGACGAAGTGCCAGTATAGTCCGCTGATCTCGACGTCTTCATGTTTCAGTTTCTTCACTCGCATTGCGACCACGGCGAGATAGATAGCGCCAGTAAAGACGTGGAACATGTGCAAGCCGGTGATCGTGAAGAAGGTTGCGCCGAATAATGGCGACGGTGGTTTGCCATCCGGTCCAGTGAACACCTGCACCCAATGCTCAGGGAGGAAGAATGGCCGCATTCCTTCATGAATCAGGTGCTGCCATTCGATTAAGTGGAGCACGATAAAAGTCAGGCCGAAAGCGATCGTCGCGAAGATCCATTTGCGCGCCGCCGTTTTATCTCCGCGACTCGAAGCGGAAACACCGAACACCATCGTCAAGCTCGACGACAACAGACAGAAAGTCATCACCGAAGAAAAAACGATGCTCGGATAAAACGGAAACGGCGTGGGCCAGTTATTTGAAGCGCGCAGGTAACTGTAACCGATTAATAAAGCGGAGAATGTTAGCGAGTCGGAAACGATGAACAACCACATTCCCAACTTGCGATGTCCGACGCGATAAGGGAGGGCGCCGCCGCCCCAATCTGCAGCCGGAAAATGTGCTGCACGTGCTTCAGTGCTCACCTGTCACCTCCAGAAGAATAGGAGTAGAAATAGGTAGATCCAGAGAACGTCCATAAAGTGCCAGTAGATACCCACCGCATCTGCAGCTGCCCTGCGGCGAACATCAACTGCACCGTCCCTTAAAACGTGTCGCGCCCGCACCAGCAGATATAGCAACGCCAAAAGTCCACCAAACAGGTGAATGGCGTGCGCGGCCGACAGTAGATAAAAGAACGAGCTGTGTGGGTTGGTGGACAAATAGACTCCTTGTGCTCGCAACTGCCGCCAGGCAATCAATTGCGATACAAGGAATGCCAACCCAAGGAATGCCGTGATCAATAACCATCGTGAATAGGCTGCGACCGTTGGAGCTTTCAGTTTCCGTCGCGCCACTTCGAACGTAGCGCTGCTCGCAAGGATGATCGCCGTACTGGCAAGCAGGACTCGCGGCATCGCTAATGGGAACCAGTCATTCGCTGATGCGGCCCTCACGATGTACGCACTACTGAGTGCGGTAAACATCATCGCAATGGAGGCCAGCCCGACCCACATCCCGATCCGGTAGCGATGTGCCCGCGAAGCGGAATCAAAAAACTCGTGGCCATTCTTCTTTCCGTTCCCATTGGGCCCCGGAAATTGTGAACCACTACCCTTCCCTGTTTTTGTTACTGTCTTAGTGCTTGTGACCATTGTGGCCATTCCCGCTTGTCACCTCTGCTCCGCTATCAGCCTGCATCAGAAAGTCTTTTGGCGCCCCCGGTACGGCAAACTCATATGGACCCCGATAAACAGATGGTATGACACCTGCGAAATTGTCGTGCGGCGGCGGCGATGTCGTATTCCATTCGAGCGTAGTTGCTTCCCAGGGATTGTCGCCGGCTTCCGTTCCTTTGAACATGCTCCAAAAGACGTTGAAGTAGAACAACAGCTGCACCGTAATCGTGATAATCGCGGCTATCGAGACAAACATCACGAGCGGATGCAATTCTTTCAAAAATTCATACTCTGCGAATGACGAGAATCTACGAGGCATGCCGACTAAACCCATGACGTGCATGGGGACGAAAATACTGTAGACGCCGACGAAAGTTACCCAGAAGTGAATTTGACCCAGCCGTTCATTCATTAATCGGCCAAACATCTTCGGGAACCAGAAATACGTCGCGGCAAACATACCGAAAATCGATGCGACACCCATGACGAGGTGAAAGTGTGCCGGCACGATATAGGTGTCGTGCATCGGTAGATCCAGTGAGCTCTGTCCCAGGATCAAGCCGGTAATGCCGCCCGCGACAAACAGCGATACGAATCCGAGTGCAAACAACATGGGAGTGCTGAAACGGATCCGCGCTCCCCAAAGTGTGCCGATCCAGTTGAACGTTTTCACTGCCGACGGTACGCCAATCGAAAGTGTCAGAACTGAGAACGCGATTGCCGAATAGGGGCTCATGCCGCTGATGAACATGTGATGGCCCCAAACGAAGAAGCCCAGGAGCCCGATGGCGAAGATCGCAAATACCATCGCTCGATAACCGAAGACTGGTTTGCGTGCGAACGTCGCGAGAATGTGCGACGTAGCGCCCATGCCTGGAAGAATCGCGATGTAAACTTCCGGGTGGCCGAAGAACCAAAACAAGTGTTGCCACAGGATCGGCGAACCGCCCGTGTGGAGAGGAAAGTTCGGATTGCTTCCTGACAAAACGCCACTCACGTAAAGCCCGCCGGGAATAAAGAAGCTTGTTCCAGCTGTGCGATCAAGCAACAACAGAATGCCGCCGCCGAGCAGTACCGGGAATGACAGAAGCGCCAGCACCGCCGTCGTGAACCAGGCCCAACACGTGAGGGGCATGCGCATGAGCGACATGCCATGTGTGCGCATGTTCAGCAGCGTTGTGATGAAGTTCAACGCACCGAGCAATGAACCAACGCAGAAGATCGCAATACTAATAATCCAGAGGTTCATACCCATGCCCTGGCCGGGCCCGGCGATAGCTCCCAGCGCACTCAACGGAGCGTATCCTGTCCAACCACCGATTGGCCCAACAGTCGCGTCAGATCCGGAAAGGAAGATTGCGGCGAGGATGACCATAAAGCCGACAAACGTTACCCAGAACGAAAGCATGTTCAGCACCGGGAACGCCATATCTTCGGCGCCAATTTGAATAGGCAGGAAATAATTGCCGAATCCGCCCTGCGGCGCTGTCGTGAGCACGAAGAACACCATGATCGTGCCGTGCATCGTCACCAACGACAGATAGAATTCGGGGTTCATCACACCGCCCGGCGCGCCACCCGGAAACAACGTTCCGAGGATCGACCATTTAGTTCCCGGCCACGAGAGATTCAAGCGCATTAACAGCGACATCAGCATGCCGACGATTACCGCCGCCAGCGCCAGCATGATGTACTGAATGCCGATCACCTTGTGATCGACGCTGAAGATGTATTTGCGAATGAAGCCCGTCGGTGCCGGGTGACGGTGCACTTCGTGAGTGTCAGACATTTAACTGTCTCCTTATCGTCAACCTTCCTCCAATTCGAAGAACCTAGTAACTCGGCGCTAGAGGAGTGTTCGTTAACAATTCCTGCAGCTTCGTTTGAAACTGCTCCTGAGGTAGAGCGCGGAGCGCCGTTAGTTGATCCTCGGGTAGCACAAGCATGTAGCTCTTCATCTTGAAATGAAGTTGGCCGCACA
>DATJKB010000283.1:0-8257 GCA_035491875.1 Pyrinomonadaceae bacterium
GACAAACCTTACGCGCATACCAGTGCAGCCGCTTGCTTACGATGTAGCGCGAGAGCTTTTAACCTTATTGCGTGGTCCAGTCAGGCCAAAAGGCTTTCAAGGTGGCTTGCCGTTTTCTTATCACGTCGGTGGAACTGATCAGGTAAAGGTCCATCTCAAAACCGACATGGACTACAAGCTGCGCAGCATCTGGAATGTCGTTGCGCGAATCGATGGCGACGCCGAAAAGGATCGCTGGATAATCGTTGGTAATCACCGCGATGCGTGGGTTTTTGGAGCCGTCGACCCGAATAGTGGCTCATCCGCGATGTTGGAAATCGCACGTGGTTTCGGTCAATTGTTGAAGCAAGGCTGGAAACCGAGGCGAACCATCATTTTAGGCAGTTGGGACGCTGAAGAATACGGCTTGATTGGATCGACGGAGTTTGCCGAAGAGTTTGCCGCGGATTTGCGGGACAAGGCAGTCGCTTATCTGAATCTTGATGCTGCCGTTTCAGGACCAAACTTCGGCGCATCATCCGTGCCATCATTGTGGAAATTGATTCGTGAGGCTGCTCGCGACGTGAAGGATCCCAAAACTGGCAAGAGCGTTTATCAGCAATGGAAGGATCGTTTGACGGCAGAACGTTCGGACAATGATCCAGACCCGCCGACAGAAGTCAGAATTGGACCACTTGGATCCGGCTCGGATTACACGCCGTTTCTCCAGCATCTCGGCGTACCTTCGACTGACATGGGATTTGGTGGCGACTACGGCGTTTATCATTCGGCATACGACTCATTTTATTGGATGGAGAATTTTGGCGACCCCGGCTTCGTCTATCACGTTGCGGCGGCACAACTGCTCGGCACTATGGCTTTGCGACTTGCCGGCGCTGATGCGTTGCCGTTTGACTACACGGATTACGCAAATCAACTTCGCGATTTCTTTTCGGAATCGATGCGGCTAGCTAAGCGCCGAAATCTGGCGTCGTCGCTTGATGAAAAAGCAATGACTTCGGCTATCGATGAATTCTCAAAAGAAGCTGTCCGCGTTGAACAGCTCCGGCAACGGTCGACTCGTGGTCGCATTAACAACGCACGATTACGCGGGCTTAATGATGCGTTGATACGGGTCGAGCGACAGTTTATCGACGAACGCGGATTGAGGAATCGGAATTGGTACAAACATCAGATCTACGCGCCAGGTATGTATACCGGATACGCGGCGCAACCGCTGACGGATTTTCGCCAGGCGCTCGATGATCATAATTCGACAAACGCACGCGAGTCGTTAGCGCGCATCGTGGATGCAATCAAGCGAGCGACCGGCGTGCTACGACAAGTAAGTGACGTCTAATATTTCGGTTACAAGCGAAAGGGAGAGTAACGATGTTAAGAGCTTTTAAAGCATTTGCAGTTTTAGTGGTTTTAGTTATCTGGTTTTTGTCGCTTTCTACCAGCTTTGGACAGACGCGGCCCGCGCCTAACCGGCCGGTCAGCGACTTCAAAGTCAAATATAAAGTGACCATGAACACTGGTGGTCAGGCCCAATCAAGTGAAACGGTGACCATGATCAAAGGTGCGCGTGAACGTAGCGAAAGCAAGATGGGTTATTACGACAGCATCAACATCACTCAATGTGATCTCAAGCGCACGATTCAAATCAATGACACAGTAAAGAAGTACCTGATCACGCCGATGGAGGTGGACACCACAGCTGCGAGCAGCACTCCTGCAGCTCCAACAACGCCAACTCCAGCGACTCCGTCTCGGACGGGAGGCATCGTCACGTACGTCACGACGTCAGTGGATACCGGGGAACGACGTGAGATGTTTGGCTTCACTGCCAGGCACGTGAAGACTTCAACCTCGATCCAGTCGTCACCTGATGCGTGTAATCAAAATAACTTTCGAACTGAGCTCGACGGTTGGTACATCGATCTGAGCGTCGACTTCAACTGCAACGTTGGTGGTCCAGCCGCAACGTACAGCCGCCCAGCGGCAGGAGGTTGTCGCGATCAGGTGAAATTCCGTCGCGAAGGGAACGGGAAGGTTGGCTATCCGCTAATTGAAACCATGACGATGTACGACGGGTCTGGCCGATCAACTTTTTCGACGACGAAAGAGGTGCTCGAACTTTCGCGTCAGTCGCTCGACATTGCTTTATTCGATATCCCCGCTGGCTATACGCAGGCAATGAGTCAGCAGGAGATGTATGCCGTTCCGTCGGCCGCAGAGATGATGGGGAATACCGGAGCAACGCCAGGCAACGTGGCCGGCGTGTCTACTCCATCTCCCGCAGCGAACGAAGCGAAACGACCCGGATCATTTCGCGTCGGCGTGGTCCAGATCAATAACAAGTCGGGCAAGCCAGTGGCTGCTGACACATTGCGTCTGCGGCTGATCGGCGAAATACAGGGATCCGGCATTGATGCGATAGCTCTGAACGGCACATCGGCAGCAGAACTGGATGCAGAGGCCAAGGCAAAACAGTGTGACTACATTCTGTATTCTGATCTCGCGACGCTGAAGATGAGCAAACTCGGCGGGCTATTTGGCAGTGTGACGGGAAGTGGTGGCCTCGGTAAGACTGAATCGAAGATGGAATACAAGCTATTCGCTGTTGGGGAAACTTCTCCGCGACTGCAGTCGTCTTCGAGTGCAAAAGAAGAAGGAGATGAGAACAGTGCGGGTGTGGCTATCAGTGCCGAAGCACGCGCGGTCGTAAGTGAAGTGAAGAAGCGGAAAGGCTAAGGGCCAAGACCGAAGAGGCAAGAGCAAAGAGCCAAGTGCTAAGGGCTAAGAGTCAGGTGTAACTGCACTTGGTCTCTGCGCTTAGCTCTTGGCTCTTCGCTCTTAGCGCTTCGCTAATCGCGCCGGGCAGTTACTGCTTATTCTTAGCCTTCTTCTCAACCTCGGGCGGTAACTTCTTCGCGGCTTCCAGGATTGATTGTGCGTCTTCGTTTAGAAGTTCGAAGCTCGCAATCTCAGCCTCTGTCTTCGCCTGACTCTTCAGCGGTGCGAGCTGCGACTGAACATTGTTGACCGCTTGCACCAACTTGCGTAGCGCTTTCGGAATCAAAGGGTTTCGTTCATCACGCGCGCTAACATCGTCGATGTTGGTGATCGCTTCGTCGAAAATACGCGCAATGTCGCTCACCAGATCGGCTTGAGAGCCTGTTGGCAGCTCTCCCCATTTCTCCGCATCCTTCTTAAGTTGCTTCGCGTTTGCTGGCGCAGTGCCATTCATTGCCATGAGACGACGGTCAATGGCCTTTATGAAAATATCAATGCGCTTATCGAGGATCTGAGCTTCCTTCACCAGATCGATTTCCTGCGCTGTCAGGTGCTCTCGCGATTGTGCGTAAGCGTTAGAGGTGATCGCGCAGAGCAAAGTCAGAACGAAACTAAAACTGAGAAAAGTTTTGTAGTGAATCATGGTTGTGGAGTCTTTGGTTCAGGAGTAGGGGTTGGTTTCTCGTCGGCTTTTTCACTCGCGCTCTTTTCCTTCACGACTGTATGACCATAGAAAGAGTTAAGCGCTTCGGTTCGACCGTCACGCGCGAAATCCTCCGTCTTCTTGATCCAAACAGCAAACTCGATCGGGGTGATGCGTCGCATAGCCGTCAATCGTGGACCATGCGCGCGCAGGGATAACTCAAGACGTTTGTAGGCATCGCGCGTACGCGTGCTGTCGCGCCTGAGAGCGGCAAGAAGGTTCAGAGCATTCTCAATCAGCGCGTGATAGATACCGACTTCCGCTGATGCTTGTTCAAAATTTGATTGCGCCGTGTGTCGCTCAGCTGTCTCGAGATGAGCCATTGCAAACTGCATTGTTAGCTTCAACCGATCCTTCGTGTCTGTTTCCGCTTGGAGTTGTGCTCGCTCTTCTTTGGGAATGACTTTAAGCGGCGGCGGCGCCGGCAGCTGAGGATACTGAGGATCTTGAGCAAGCGCGGGAATTGCGAAGGCTGCCAGCAAAACTATCGGCGCCAACGCAACAAATAAATACTGTCGTTCAGCTGTCATCCTATCTAACGGAGGGTTTCTTCTTTGCGCCCTCGCCTAGTTGGATCTGTCTGCGCAGACTGGGAAGTCGTAACTTAACTTTGTCGATCTCGAGTTGATTGATTTTAGGGTCAGCCTTCGCAAGAAACTGTTCGTAAGCTGAAAGTGCGTCGGGAAATTCTCCAAGATAGTCATGCGCAGTTGCAATGAAATAGTAAGCGACAACCACATCAGCCTTTGCTGAAATAAGCCATTCGTACTGGGGGATCGCGTCTGCGTATTGCTTCATTTGATAAAGCGCCGTCGCCAGATTAGCGTGAGCTCCATAGTGATCAGGATGCGCCTTTACCACCTGCCGAAGAATACTCGCCGCATCGGCAAAGCGACGCGCCTGGACCAGTGCTGCGGAATATCCGATCGCATATTCTGCAGAATTGGGTTCAATCTCGACAGCGCGCCGGTATAACTCCAGAGACTTTTCGGGCTTATCAGTGCGATACGAAGCTCCGAGCTTTGCGAGCAGGAAAGCGCTGCGAGGATTCTTCTCAATCAGTTTTTCCAAGGCCGGACGTGCAACAGTAGCGTCGTCGCTGTTGGCCGCTTCAATCTCTTCGGGCGTGCCGACTACATTTGTTCTCCCCGCCCCGGTAGCAACCTCAACTTTCAAGCCAGCCGCTTTTGCTGCGGCGTTTGCTTCTTCGACGCGGCCGGCCTGCTGGTACACGTAAGCGAGCCGCCCAAGAATTGATTTATCCCCAGGCTTCGACTTGTCAGCCGTCTGCAAATCTTTAATCGCCGCGTCGTAAGCCTTCTCCTCTGTTGAAAGATCGGCGCGTTCGATTAACGCTGCTAGATTGTCGGGTTCGTTATCAAGAATCTGGTCCAGGATTTTTCGCGCGACGTCACGCGAGCCATTCGCGCGTTCGGCCATTGCAAGCACAACCCACGACGACGAAGGAGCGTCTTTCGCGCTCGTGGCTTTTCGCGCCAACTCGAGTGCTTCTTTCGCTGCACCGCTCCGGAGTTTTAGATCGGCCAAAAGTCGCAGCGCAATCGCATCCTGGGCATCGAGTGAGAGGGCTTGTCGAAACATGGTCTCTGCTTCAGCGTCTCGCGACTGCTTCACAAACAGAGCGCCGAGCGCTGAATAAGGGAGTGACCAATTCTTCTTTAGAGCGATAGAGCGCTTGAGGGCCGTTTCGGCTTCCGGCAACCGGCCGAGTGAAACCAACACGACGCCTTTTTGAAACTCTGCCTCGGGGAATTCCGGACGAACTTTTAGAGCTTGTTCATAAAACTCAAGCGCCTTTTGTAGGTCGCCGCGCGCGTGTGCGCTCTGGCCACGTTCGAACAGCTTCACAGGATCTGCGCCGCTATCGCCGAAACCATCATCGGTCTGCGCGTGGGATTGACTAGCGAGCGCAAAACTGAGCAGCAGCAATGATGCCGCCGCGACGACTGTTCGCAATGAAAGGAACGACTTCATTTTCAGATAGTCTTGCTCACGTTAAGATGCAATATACAACGCAGGAAAGGAGCAAAGCTGGAGTCTTCGAATGGTAACACGCGCGACAGCAGCAGTTCAAAAAAGCACCTGCAAACACCAGCTAAAGCTCATGAGATGCTGGTTGCGTTGCCATTGATGCATGCGCTACCATGCGATTCACTAACCATAAATTTGTAAATAGATGACGAGCGCTAGGTCTCAGTCTGCTCAAGAAGAATCTTTCACAGTGAAGGTAACAGTTAGCGAAGCGGAAGAAACATCAAGCAGCAACGTTCCCGCAGAGGCGTTTCAGAAAGAGGAACAGTTGCGGACTCTCTTTCGCGAACTCGGCTCGGTTATCGTTGCCTATTCCGGTGGAGTTGACAGTAGTTATGTCGCCTACATCGCGAACTCTGAGCTCGGATCCAAAGCGATTTGCGTCACCGGCGACTCTGCGAGCTTACCTGACTTTCAACGAGACGAACTCAAGCGCCTCGCTCGCACTTTCGGATTCAACCACCTGATGCTCCTTACTGCGGAGCTCGACAATCCTGACTATGTCGCCAACAACTCCAACCGTTGCTATTTCTGTAAAGATGAACTCTATTCACTGTTGGAGTCGGTGGCGGGGGAGCGCGGCATCGAGGCGATCGTCGACGGATCTACATTGGATGATTTGCACGACTTTCGACCAGGTCGGCAAGCGGCAAAGCAGCACCAGGTTCTGAGCCCATTGATCGAAGTTGGCCTAACGAAGGCAGAAGTTCGTGAACTAAGCAAAGCAGCCCTGCTCCCGACCTGGGACAAACCTGCCAGCCCCTGCCTTTCATCACGAATTGCTTACGGAACGACAGTGACGATTGAACGTCTAACCAAGATCGATCGTGGTGAGGAGATACTCCGCGAACTCGGGTTCAGGGAATTTCGAGTTCGCAATCACGATACGTTGGTTCGTATTGAGATCTCGCCGGATGAAATGGAGAGGGCATTGCAAAAAGAGATCGTAGACGAGCTGGCGCGTCGATTTCGTGAGTTAGGTTTCAAGTACGTCACGCTCGATCTGCACGGCTATCGCAGCGGCTCGATGAATGAGTTGCTGCAGCTGGGAACGCACCGGGAGCGAGCAGGCAAATAACGAGCGTTGTTTGTGGAGACATTATGGCAAGCATGTACAGCACAGTTTACGTCGACGACATTCGCGAGATTAAAGAAGAGAATCCATTTGAGTCGATGATGTCGCGTTTTGATCGGGCCGCGCAGTTGCTCGATTTGGATCCCGACTTGTACGCAGTATTGCGTGTGCCGAATCGGGAGCTCAAAGTTTATATCCCGACGCGCATGGACTCTGGACGAATCCAGGTGTTTGAAGGTTTCCGGGTTCAGCACAATTTTGCTCGTGGTCCGGCGAAGGGTGGTATCCGCTACGCGCCGGATGTCAATCTCGATGAAGTGCGCGCGCTTGCTGCTTGGATGACCTGGAAGTGTGCAGTCGTGAACGTCCCCTTCGGTGGGGCGAAGGGCGGAATCATCTGTGACCCGCAACAGATGTCGATGGGCGAGTTGGAACGCATGACCCGACGGTATGCAGCGGAACTATTGGATTTCATCGGCCCAGAGAAAGATGTTCCCGCGCCAGATATGAACACGAACGAGCAAACAATGGCGTGGATCATGGACACCTACTCGATGCATGCTCGACACACTGTGACTGCGGTGGTGACGGGTAAGCCGATCGATTTGGGTGGTTCGTCAGGCCGTCGTGAAGCGACCGGTCGTGGACTCTTGTTTGTCATCAATGAAGCGATCAAGCGTTTCAAGATGAAACCGGAAGACACGAGAGTAGTCGTCCAGGGATCCGGCAATGTTGGAGGAATCGCAGCTCGGCTACTGCACGAGGCGAACTATAAAGTCGTAGCGATATCGGACATTCATGGGGGCATCTATAACAAAGAGGGTATTGATATTCCGAAAGCTCTCTCATACCTTCAGGCGACGCGATCATTTGAAGGCTACGAAGGGGTTGAGACAGTCGGAAACCAGGATCTGCTGGAACTGGAATGCGATGTGTTGGTCCCAGCGGCCACCGAGAATCAGATTTCGTCTCATAATGCTGACCGAATTAAATGTAAGGTTCTTGCCGAAGGGGCTAATGGTCCAACCACGGCAGCCGCCGATCAGGTCCTCCACAGCAAAGGAATTTTCGTGATCCCGGACATTCTGGCGAATGCTGGTGGCGTAACAGTCTCTTATTTTGAATGGGTCCAGGACCGCATGGGTTATTTCTGGCGCGAGGATGTTGTGAACGAGCGTTTGCAAGACAAAATGGTCGCCAGCTTCAACGATCTGTGCCGTTATGCGGACGCTCATTCGACCGATACAAGGACCGCGGCGTACATGCTCGCGATAGACCGCGTGGCCTATGATACGAAGATGCGAGGGATCTACGCGTGACCGAAAAAACATAAACAAAACGGGCTATAAGTCCAGAAAAGGTCTTGATTTCCGTTTTAAGGTAGAGTATGGTCTGGCATGATTTAGCACTCGGACCAGCGCTAAGATTATTTTAGATTTAGCCATAGGTTTGAGCGACGAAATCATTGACACAACTAGTTCTCTTTCCATATAAGTGGGCTAGTTTCTGATAAAGCAACTCGGGAATAGCGTATTGATGAAAATGGAGGACTTCGACAACTTCGTAGTCTCTCTGTTTGCAGAGCAGTCCGAGCGCCACCGCTGGGTCTCGTGATCCTGCGGTCTATTTCGTTTTGACAATTGTAATTG
>DATJKB010000284.1:0-4014 GCA_035491875.1 Pyrinomonadaceae bacterium
GGCCGTGAGGCAATCTATCCGGTCTGGCGATTTCCCCAAATTCCGGCGAGAGTTCACCGAGCGGCTGAATGCGAATGGTGAATAGATTCGCAGACCAGCCGTATCTGTTTGTCTGATAGTTAGGTTCGCTCGCGTCGAGAATTGGAATTCGATTTACCCTGGTGACATAACTTTATGGTTCTCTCTCTTATCCTTTTTCAAGGTGGATTAGGCGCGCTCAGCGGTTTCGTTCCCATGCTGCTGATCATCGGCGTCTTCTATGTTTTATTGATTCGGCCGCAGCAAAAGCGGCAACGGCAGCTTCAGGAAACGATAGCGGCTCTTAAGATTGGCGATCGAGTAGTTACCACCGGCGGCGTTATCGGCACAATCATGACCGTCAAGGATGGCAGTTTCCTGATTCGCAGCGCAGATAAATCGATCCTGGAGATCGCAAGGACCTCAATAGCAGCGATCGACGAAGAAGAAAAAGCTTAGTTTTTACTCGTCACTTGTAATGAAGAAAAAGAACTTCCTCCAGCGCGCAATAATTATCGTAGTCGTTACACTTCTTGGTCTCTACGCAGTTATCGGTCCTCGTCGAAAGCCGACTCTTAAGGACTTCACCTGGTCAGGCATTAAGGCGACTCTCGCATCAAATATTCATCTTGGTCTTGATCTTAAAGGCGGATCGCACCTGGTGATGCGCGTTAAGACGGATGAATATCTGAAGAGTATTACCGAGTCAGACCGGGTGGCCGCTGAGACGGCAGCCAAAGAAGCTGGCATCGAAGTGAAGCAAGCGCGGGAGGAGATAGGCCCAGGTAACTATCGCGTCATCATTGAGCTTGCCGATGCGTCGAAGATCAACGAAGCGAAGGACGCGATTCAGAAGAAACTGGATCTCAACGATTCTTCGATGTGGACTTATGCCTCGTCCGGGGCTCAGCTAACGTGGACCATGACATCGGCGGCTCAAAGAGTGTTAGCCGACAATGCGACAACCCAGGCGATGAACATCATCGACAGTCGTATTAACGCACTCGGAATCACTGAGCCGACTCTACAAACGCATGGAGCGCAAAACTCCCATCAGATCCTATTGCAGATGCCGGGTGTGCAGGATCCAGAGCGAATCAAGGACTTACTAAAAGGACAGTCGAAGCTGGAACTGGTTCACGTTATTGGTCCTCCGCAACCGATGCCGTCGACGACATACGGTTCAGAAGACGAGGCGAAAGCGTCGCTCGGTGGCACAGTCCCGAACAATCGTAAGGTGCTTCCTTATAAGGAGCGAGTCGAAAGAACGGGAAGTCCGCAAGACAGCGCGAATCAGGAAAAACCCACAAAATGGGTTGTGGTCGAATCGCCTGCGATTATCGATGGCAGTCAGTTGCGAACGGCGTCGGCCGTAAATTCGCGCGGCGGCAGGAACGACCAATTTGAAATCAATTTCTCCTTGAAGAAAGACGGCGCCGACAAATTTGGTGCCTGGACAGGCGCCCATATCAATGAATACATGGGTGTTGTACTCAATGGTCAGGTGCAGTCGATTGCCTTTATCAAGTCGCAGATCTTCGACTCCGGCATGATTGAAGGTAACTACACTCAACAATCGGCAGAAGATCTCGCGCTCGTGCTTCGCTCCGGGGCGTTACCTGCACCAATTGAGTATCTCGAAGAGCGCACGGTTGGACCAAGCCTGGGCGCCGATTCAATTCGCGCGGGTGTCAATGCGTCGCTAGTAGGTTTGGGGCTAGTGGTCTTCTTTATGTTGATTTACTACCGCGGCTCCGGCGTAAATGCAGTTGTTGCGCTCGTGCTTAACATGATTTTGATGATGGCGGGCCTAATCCTTTTCGGGGCGACCCTGACGTTACCGGGTATAGCAGGAATCATTCTGACAATTGGTATGGCGGTCGACTCCAACGTTTTGATTTTCGAACGTATTCGCGAGGAACTCCTGACCGGGAAGACGATTCCTTCGGCCGTCGATCATGGATTTGATCGTGCATTTATCACCATCATCGATACGCACGTAACGACCATCATTTCGTCCCTATTTCTCTTCGTTTTTGGCACGGGCCCGATTCGTGGGTTCGCGGTCTCGCTGGTGATCGGATTGCTGGTGAACCTGTTTTCGGCAGTTTACGTGTCACGCACGATTTTCATGGGACTGCTTTCGCGAAAACGGAAAGTGGAATCGCTCAGTATCTGATCGCAGAGTAAGAGTCTTCATATGTTTCACATCTTCAAAACAGTCAACATTGACTGGCTGGCCCACAGACGTTGGCTAATCGGTATTTCGGTTGCGCTGATGTTGGCAGGACTCGCTTCCGCCATGATCCGCCAGGCAACACATCGGCAGCCTTTTAATCTCGGAGTCGACTTTAAAGGCGGCACAGTCATCACAGTGAGGTTCAAGCAACCTCCAACAGACGACGCGATCCGAGCTGCGCTTACTGCCCAATCAGTGAGCGACGCAATCGTTCAACCGGTTACGGACAGGAACGACACGGTGCTGATCAAGTTACCACTCGAGGGCGAGACGAGCAGCGTTGATGCCGGTAGAGATAAGGTTAGAAAAGCACTTAATATATTCGGCACTGAAGCTAAGCCGACATTAGAGCTCGAGGCGGATTCCGGGGCGGCTTATAAAATCGTTGGCACTGATGCGGTTGGTGCGGTTGCCGGAGCACAACTCCGCAACAAGGCGATCGCAGTTACGTTAGCGGCCCTTGTTGGCATTCTGGTCTACATCGCCATGCGTTTTGAGTGGACTTACGGAGCGGCGGCTGTTATCGCCGTGTTCCACGATGTGCTCATTACACTCGGGTTTTTCTCGATCTTTCAGTGGGAAGTCAGCCTGACCGTAATCGCGGCGCTGCTGACACTGGTTGGCTTCTCGGTGAACGATACGATCGTCGTTTTTGATCGAATTCGTGAGAACCGCCGGCTCAATCGACGAGAATCTCTGTACGCCATAACCAACAATGCTATTAACCAGACGCTCTCAAGAACCGTTATCACTAACGGACTCGTATTTTTGTCGGTGTTGGCCTTGGTAGTCTTTGGCGGAGATGTGTTGCGTGCATTTTCACTCGCACTCTTCATTGGCGTGATTTTTGGTACCTACTCTTCAATTGCTATCGCAAGTCCGATCATGGTGTGGTGGGAACAGCGAATTGAGGCCGCCAACAGAGCAGCCACACTGGCGTATAACCGTCCCACGAAGAGTGGAGTTCAAAGCCCAGTTAAGTCGTCAGCGAGAGGCGCTGTGGCATCACACGCAGGCAAGGGATCGCCAGGCACTGGTCGCGCTTGAGACCTGTATTTTTCTTTACCAGATACGGAACTTGAAGGCCAAAGTTGTTGTCTAATTACTGCTTGACTTTGAATTGCCAAGCGGCATAGACTGCGACCGTTGCTGGCCAATTAAATAACTCAAGAGTCGACCCTGCATGTGTGGAAACAAGTAGTTGGGCGCGGCGGGAGTCTGTTGAGCACAGGCCGGCGAGTTTTTTCTCGCACAGCGGCTGCACGTCTAATCGGTGTGCTCAATATCGCAACAGCTGCTGTTTCCCCTTCAATCTGAAATACCCTCAGGCGGGCAAATTAGAGTCGACGATTTGGGAAAACAATTTTGTAATTAACCCCTGATCCATTTGGCACCGGAATGGGAGGACAAGATAAATGTTCGATAATCTAGTCGAGTCGAGTTCGCATAAAAAAGATATCGAGCGAAAAGGCTCATTCATTATCGTCACGGCAGTCATTTATTTGGTGCTGCTGGTCGCCTTCTTCGTGGCAGGCATCTACTGGTACGACAATCATCTCGGTGAGATGGAACTCGAGTTAACAACTCTTGTTGCACCAGTGCCCGTCCCGCAAGCGAAGCAGCCCGAACAGAAACAGGAAGCCAAGCCACAAAAGGTTGAGCAGAATGTTGACATTCGCAAAGAGCTGATCGCCAGCGTTGATGAAAGCAGGGTGCCGCCAAAAGAGATCTCGGCTAAAGCGAGTGATATTCCGCCA
>DATJKB010000285.1:0-9073 GCA_035491875.1 Pyrinomonadaceae bacterium
CAATTCATTTTATCTTGAGTTATTCCAGGGAGATTGAGTGCCGTTGTTCTGCACGTTGCACTTGTTCTGCTGTATTGAATGTTTTCTAAATTGGGCAATACTCTTCCTAACCTGTAATTTATTTGAGTAAAATACTGCGACCATCTGACCCCGCTCTCGAAAGGAACAACCATGCGCTTAGCTTTGTCTCTCGTCTTAGTCGTCATCTCTTTTGTCAGCCCTGCATACGGTCAAAAGCGAAACATCACCGAGAAGGACCTCTTCAATTTCGTTTGGATTGGGGATCCACAAATTTCGCCTGATGGCTCGAGGATCGCGTTCGTTAAAGTCACCGTCAATGATCGCAAAGACGGCTACAACACAACGATCTGGACCGTCTCCACTGCCAATCGAGAGGCACGACAACTCACGAGCGGCATTCGTGATTCGCAACCGCGCTGGTCTCCTGACGGTAAGTATCTCGTGTTTGTGCGCGCGCCGGAGAGAGACGGACGACCTGAACCACCGCAGCTGTTTATGTTGTCGATGGAGGGAGGCGAGGCGTTTCAGTTCACGACCGTCACTCGAGGCGCGGGAAACCCGCAGTGGTCGCCAGACGGTAAGATGATCGCCTTCAGCAACTCGGCGAACCCGGAAGATATCGCCAAAGCCACACCAAAGAGTTCTCCGTCGCCTTCCGCTTCGCCAGCAGCGTCGCCAAGTTCAAGTCCGGAGCCACCACGTGAATCAGACGTGCGCGTGATCACTCGCGCTGTTTATCGTAACGACGGCGGTGGCTATCTCGACTTTAAACGACCGGGTCACATTTGGGTTGTTAGTGCGCCTCGCACAAGTGCAGACAAAGTCACTCCAAAGCAATTAACGAGCGGTAGATTTGGCGAGGGCAACGTAACCTGGACCAAAGACAGCTCGAAGATCTATTTCACATCAACTCAAAAAGATGAACCTTACTACGACTTGCCTTCGACAGACTTATACGCAGTGGCTGCCACGGGTGGCCAACCGGTTAAGGTCAATTCGTTCGACATGGGTTCGGGTGGCTACGCATTTAGCCCTGATGGAAAGCAGCTCGCTTTCGTCGCATCGCTAAGCAAGCCAGTTCGGTCCTATTCGCAATCTGATCTGTATGTCATGGACGCGACGCCTAACGCAAAGCCCCGGAATCTCACCGAAGCTTTCGATTACGATATCGCCTCCGGTGTGGGAGGAGACAACGCGCCTCCGCGCGCAGGCGGAGGAAGTCTACCGGTGTGGTCGGCTGACGGTCGCAGCATCATGGTCGTCTACGCAAAAGAAGGAAAGGCGAACGTCGGATCGTTCGACGCGGCGACAGGTCGTCAGTCGGACGTAACGACGGGCGATCATGCCGTGCAAACTTTCCGAGCGACTCCTTCGGCCGACAAGTTTGTATTAGTGATATCGACCCCCACGCGTATTGGCGACTTGTTCTGGATGGACTCCAATGGACAACTCAGCGCGTCAACCAAGGCAGCCATCGTCACACCGCAACAGATAACCAATGTGAACGATGATCTTTTTTCGAAACTCAATCTTACTGAACCGGAAACGGTCTGGTACAAGAGCTTTGACGGCCGCAACATCCAGGCGTGGGTACAGAAACCGCCCAATTTCGATCCAACCAGGAAGTATCCCTTGATTCTAAATATTCACGGTGGACCACACGCGGCTTATGGATTCGTTTTCGATCACGAATTTCAGTGGATGGCCGCGAAGGGATACGTGGTGCTCTATCCAAATCCGCGCGGGAGCACGACCTACGGTCAGGAGTTTGGAAACATTATCCAGCACAAGTATCCCGGCGACGACTACAAAGACCTCATGGCCGGAGTCGATGAACTAATTCGTCGCGGCTACATCGACGAGAAGAAGATGGGCGTGACGGGCGGCAGTGGCGGCGGCCTTCTCACGAATTGGACCATCGGCCAGACGACGCGATTTGCCGCAGCGGTTTCGCAGCGCGACATAGCTGATTGGAGCGACTGGTGGTACACAGCTGATTTCACTCTATTTCAACCGTCGTGGTTCAAAGCAGCACCATTTGAAGATCCCGAAGATTTCAAAGCTCGATCCCCAATTACCTACATCAATAAAGTGCAAACTCCACTGATGTTGATCCTGGGAGAGGCGGACTATCGCACGCCGACTGGTTCCGGCGGCGAAGCGATGTTTCGTGCTCTAAAATATCGAAAAATACCGACAGTGATGGTGCGCTTTCCAAACGAGACCCACGAGCTCTCACGTTCAGGTCAACCGTGGCATCGTATCGAGCGCTTGCAGCACATCGTCGGCTGGTTCGACAAGTGGTTGATGGGTGTGGCGAAGTCGGAATATGAAGTAGGAGTGCCGTAAAGATCCACCGATTACGCAGATTACACAGATTTTCGAATTTGAAAGGGACGCTGAGCGATAATGGTCAGCGTCCCTTAATATTTCCTTATTCAACGTCCATGATTAGTTTCTGAATCTGTGTAATCCGTGTAATCTGTGGACCTGCCTTTCTAATGACCGCGACCGTTCCCGATATTGCATTTGTTCGCCGGCTTGTGGCGCAAGTCTTTCCTCATCGGCAAATCAGTCATGCGGAGCATCTCTCGGGCGGGCGAATCAATACAAATCTGAAGTTAACCTTCAGCACCGGGGAACCACCCGCTGTCCTACGCCTTCATAAAAAAGGTTCCGCAGTTTGTGCGAAAGAAACCCAGGTAATCGAACTAATCAAATCAACCGTTCCCGTGCCCGAAATCTTCTATGTTGATTCTGAAGGCGTGGATGGTTGTGGACCGTTCAGTATCATCGAGTTCGTTGAAGGCCTCACGTTTCAACAGTTGAAGCGAACGGGTAATCTCGAGGCCATTCATCAGGCGGCGTCATCGGTTGGGGCCACACTCGCTGCGATTGGAAGGTATTCCTTCTTAAAACCTGGTTCCCTGGTCGTCACCAATAAGAACCAACTCGAGATCGGGGATCCTTTCACCAGAACCATGGATCCCGTCCCCGAGATCCTCGATATCATTCTCGAATCGGATCTGGCGCGACAGCGCCTTGGAGTTGAGTTTACGCGACGAGTGCACGACTTCATGCGGGCGTGGGCCCCTTCACTGCCAGACATCACCAACGTCAGTCAGTTGGTCCACAGCGATTTTGGTAACCGCAACATTCTGGTTAACGAAGTAAATGGAAAGTGGCAGGTTGCAGCGGTCCTCGATTGGGAATTTGCATTCTCTGGTTCAGCGCTTCTCGACGTCGGCAATTTTTTGCGCTACGACTCTGCGGGCCAGCCTTTGCGGGAACCTTTCTTCTCTCGAAGCTTTGTCGAACACGGCGGTGAGTTGCCTGAAAATTGGCGAGAGGTTGTGCGCGTCATCGACTTAACTGCACTTGTCGAATGTTTGTCCCACGATTATTTGCCGGACGATGTCGTGTCTGAGATTATTCACTTGATCAAGCAAACTCTAATCGAATGTCAGTTACCCTCGTAATAACTTTATGACTACGAAGTTACCGACTATCGAAGCGGAACGAATTTGTCTCCGCGGTATCGAAGAATCAGATCTCGAACAACTTCATGCGATCTTTTCCGATCCGAAGGTGATGCGTTACTGGAGTACGCTGCCTCTGGAGTCGATCGAAGAAGCACGCACGCTCCTAAAAGAAATTCAGACCGGTAACCAACAACGAACAATGCTGAAGTGGGGAGTGGCTCTGAAAACAACCGACATCATGATCGGCACAGTCACGCTTTTCCATCAGGAACAATCGCAGGGTCGGGCTGAGATTGGCTACGCTCAGGCCCGTGCCTATTGGGGTCACGGTTACATCCACGAGGCTTTGCAGTCGTTGCTGACGTATGCGTTTGAAGAGATGAAACTACGCCGGGTTGAAGCGGACGTCGATCCGCGAAATGGAGCTTCTATCAAGACGCTTGAACGACTTGGATTTCAAAAAGAAGGGTTCTTACGCGAGCGTTGGCATGTGGGCGGCGAGATTCAGGATGCACTGTTTTATGGTCTACTCGAACGCGAATGGCTTAGACCAACCCGAAAATTCACAACCTGGGAGGCAGGAACGGTATGGTAACTAAAGTCGCCAAGGTCGTGTTTCTCGTGTTCGGCGCGTTCGCGATCCTGTTCGGGCTTGTCACCCTTCTATCTCCTTCGGCACTTCATTCAGAAGCTGCGCACTCATTACCCTAGCCGCAGATTCACGCAGATAAACGCAGATCAGACCTCATAAACGGTGACACCTAACTTCTTCTTATTCTGATCTGTGCCATCCGTGTGTATCCGCGGCCTGATCCTGCGTTGCAAGTTCCGCCTCTCCCCTTCGTTCCTTAGGCGAGATGTTCTCGTCTACCAAGAAATGAGGTGTCGCGCCAAATGAAACTCGTTCTTTCCCTGTCAATCGCACTCGTAGTGTCAATCTTCGGACTGCTCGCCTGCTCTGAAGTGCCCGCAAACGGAATCCCACCCCTGGGCCTAACAGGTGCTGTGCCAGTGAAAAAGACCATGCGCAATTTCAGCTCCGAGCAGGAGCTCGCGCGTTTTCTCCGCGAGCTAGCTGAGAAAAGCCGACGCGCACGCGGCCTGGTAAGCAAACAAGCAGAAAACGCTGCCACTCCGACATCAGTCGCCAATGAACCCCAGTCCAAGGACGATGCCGAATCGGTAACAAACGTCCAACACGCGGGGGTCGATGAAGGCGGCATCGTTAAGGTTCACGGAGATCACCTCGTGGTCCTTCGCAGAGGACGACTATTCACTGTCGCAATCGGCGATGGTGCCTTGAAGCCGATCTCGACTGTTGACGCGTTTGGTCCAGACATTGATCCAAACGGTACCTGGTACGACGAGATGCTCGTTGCTGGCGATACGATCGTCGTCATTGGTTATAGCTACCAGCGTGGTGGCACGGAAGTAGGTTTATTCAACATAGATCCAGCTGGTCAGATCTCATATCGATCCACTTATCACCTGCGCTCAAACGACTACTACTCGTCGAGAAACTATGCGAGTCGTTTGATCGGCAGTAAGTTGATTTTCTACTCGCCACTCTACCTGTCACCCTACATGGAGGATCCTTACGCTTCATTCCCCGCCGTTCGCCGATGGCACAAAGGAGCAACGCCGCAGGAGTTTCGCCGCATCGTTTCGGCAACACAGGTGTACAGGCCTGAAAGCCAATTGGATGCAGACTACGGTCTCGCACTCCATACAGTTACGGTTTGTGATCTCGCCAACGGCGGATTCGATTGCAAAGCCACCGCAGTAGTCGCACCTCCAGGACACGTGTTCTATGTTTCGCCTGATGCGGTCTATGTATGGGCCACGAGCTGGAATTACCGGAATAATCAGTCACACTCGCGTTCACAATTGTTTCGCATGCCGCTGGACGGCTCAGGCCCAAGCGCGCTTGGAGTTGCCGGCAGTCCAGTCGATCAGTTTTCGTTTCTGCAAAGCAATGACCAGCACTTGAATGTGCTTGTTCGTTCTGACGGCAGTGGAGACGGCATGTGGGCTGCTGAATATTCGGCTGGGGACGTCGCTCTGCTGCGCGTACCGATCGCGGATTTTTCCGATGGCAGTGAGCTTGTGCCGTCGTCGAAGTATCGGAAGCTTGCAAAGCCTGAAGGCTATACCTTTCAGAACAGGTTCGTCGGAGACTATTTGATCTACGGCACTGGCAGCGGCTGGGGTCGTCCGCAGAATAAGGAACAATCGAATCTGTTTCTCGTTCGTTGGGCACGAGGTGATTCACACCAGCTATCGTTGCCGCACGGCGTCGATCGAATCGAACAAATGGGTGAAGGTGCCGTCATCGTGGGAACAGACGGAACGAACCTTCACTTCACTGCTGTGCGCCTGGGCGATTGGCCTGAAGTCGCATCGCGTTACACACGGCAGGAAGCGTCGCAGGGTGAATTGCGCAGTCACGGGTTTTTCTATAAAGCGGATGGTGAAGAGTCAGGCATTCTTGGGCTCCCGATCAGTACACCGGCCCGCGCGGGTTATCGTCACTTATTCGACTCATCAGCAGGGATTCTTTTCTTGCGAAACCATTCGATGTCGTTGAATGAAATCGGTGAGCTGAATTCCCAACCTGATCGGGCGGTGAATGATCAGTGTCGTGCGTCGTGCGTCGATTGGTATGGAAACGCCCGACCGTTGTTCCTGCGTGGAAGAATGTTTGCGCTGCTTGGCTATGAAATCGTCGAGGGTCGGGTCGATTCAGGTCGCATAAGAGAGATGCGGCGCGTTAACTATGCTCCAGGTAACGCGGTGGTTACGCGCAGTGAGTGAAGCGTAACTGAAATATCCGCTGATTACGGCGATTACACGGACTAGCAATTAGGAAATGAAGGGGCTGGTCGAGAGCGGACAGCCTTCTTCAGAAGCGAGAGGCCTACTTCCCAATAGAGGCCTCTCGTTTCGTGTTTACGACTCAAGGTTCCTGTTTCACTCCTAATCTGTGTAATCTGCGTAGTCTGTGGGTGGTTTTCGCTTAACGATCATTGACTGAAATCTACGCTTCTAATATTTTTGTCCCGCAAGTTTCCTTTCCTGTCCTTAACCAACAAGGAGTACCTGGTGTTTCGCTTCATCGCAGTCTGCTTTGCTCAAATACTGCTCGTTGGCTCTGTCTATGTGGCGAACATGCAAGGTGTAGCGTCGCCGCAACAACCAAGGCGGCCTTACGGTGTGCCAGAAGCCAGTCTGCCTTGCACTCCGGAAGAGCAAACCTGGTGGACAGAACTGCGCGCGGCCTCTGAAGACGTAAGGTATCCACACCGGCCTGGAGATAAGCAGAAAAAGAGATTCCTGACCGCGCTGCGCAACGGAGTGGAGAAATCGCTGGCACCCCCTGTCCCGGACGCACGAGCCGTCATCCTCTGGAAAACGGAACCTCAATATACCGAGGCAGCAAGGAAGCGTGAAATAAGTGGGTCGGTCACGCTTCAAATCGAGTTGCTGGCAAACGGTAGCGTTGGGAAAATGGAGGTGATCCAGGGACTTCCAGAAGGATTGAATGATGCGTCGGCTGAGGCTGCTCGCAAAACAATCTTCCTGCCCGCAATCAAGAACAGACAATTCGTCAATTCGTCCGTACGTATAGTGATGAACTTCAACATCTATTAGGAACGTTAGGAGCCTCCGATGACCAGACAACTACGCTATTCCTTAATCCTAGTCCTTGCGATCGCATCGTTTGTTTGCGCTCAGACTGCTCGGCGCCCACTCAAAATCGACGATATCTTTCGTTTCAAGGACGTGCGCGATCCGCAAGTCTCTCCTGACGGTCAGTGGGTGGCTTATGTCGTATCAACCGTCGACACTAAAGAAGACAAATCGAGCGCCCACATCTGGATGATCAAGATCGACGGCACTGAAGATCGACAGATCACATTCGGTCAGGAAAGCGAAGGGTCGCCTCGCTGGAGTCCTGAAGGAAAATATCTGTCATTCACTTCGTCGCGTCCCGGAAAAGCCCGCGGCAGTCAGGTGTGGGTGCTCGACCGTCGCGGCGGTGAAGCGACGCAACTCACGGATGTTAAAGGCCGATTGCAGGGTTACGAGTGGTC
Organism: Pyrinomonadaceae bacterium; assembly: GCA_035491875.1. Lineage (GTDB taxonomy): Bacteria > Acidobacteriota > Blastocatellia > Pyrinomonadales > Pyrinomonadaceae > PSRF01. The sequence continues at coordinate 7,598 of DATJKB010000285.1, forward strand.
GCCTGATTCTAAACGGCTGGCGTTAACGATCGGTGATCCTGATCCTGAATCGGAGCCGACACCTACTCCGCCGGCCGGCGCACCCCCTGCGACACCACGCGTTCCGAAGCCAATTCTCATCGATCGCTATCGCTTCAAACAGGATGTGCAGGGTTATCTTCTCTCCGGACGTCATACTTACATTTATCTCTTCGACGTTGCGACTAAGAAACTCGATCGACTCACAACCAGCAAATGGGATGAAGGATCGCCTTCGTGGTCGCCAGACGGTTCGCGCATCGCATTCGTAAGCAATCACGTTGATGATCCTGACAGAGACCCTTCCGGCCAGGTGTATGTGGCGGATGCAAAACCCGCCGCTCCGGAAAAGCAACTAACACCGTCGACTGTGCGAGCTGCCAGATCGAAACCGGAGTGGAGTCCGGACGGCAAATGGATCGCTTTTCTTGACGGCGACGAAAGAAAGTACGGCGCTTACAGCATGGAGCATCTCAACCTCGTCGCGTCTGATGGTACGGCTCCCCCTTCGCGCTTTAAGGCCTCCGAAGATCTTGATCGCGGCGTTTCATCAGCAAGGTTCAGTCCCGACGGCACATGGTTAATCTTTTTCGTAACGGATGACCGTTCCGTATATCCAGCTCGAGCGAAGGTTGCCGGCGGGCCCGTCGAGAAGTTGATGAAGCCACCGATTGTCTTGTCCAGCTTCAATAGCAACGGAGGCACCATCGTTGTTCTAACAGGAGGGGACACGAAAGCTACCGAGATCCATATAATCAATCAGAATCAACTGCGCCAGCTAACTCATCAAAACGATGCGCTGCTTGCCGAACTCGACTTAGGCACAACTGAGGAAGTCGAGTTCAAGTCGAAAGATGGTACTGATGTTCACGGGCTACTCACCTATCCGGTTGGGTACGTTAAAGGCACAAAAGTTCCACTGCTACTAAGAATACACGGCGGCCCAAACGGCCAGGACCAACATTCCTTGAGTTCTGAACGCCAGTTCTTTGCAGCCAATGGTTACGCTGTGCTTGCAGTGAACTATCGCGGCAGCTCCGGTCGCGGGCGCGATTTCTCACGATCGATTTTTGCAGACTGGGGAAACTTAGAAGTCCAGGACCTGCTGGCCGGTGTCGATCATGTAGTCAAGATGGGTGTTGCTGATCCGGATCGTCTCGGCGTTGGTGGCTGGAGTTACGGCGGCATTCTCACTGACTACCTCATCGCCACTGACAATCGCTTCAAAGGAGCGACGAGCGGCGCAGGCACCGCCTTTACAGTAGCTTTCTACGGCACCGATCAATACATCATTCAATATGATCACGAGATTGGACCACCCTGGAATCCTAAATCGTGGGAGACATACGTGAAGCTGTCGTACCCGTTCCTCCACGCCGACCGTATTCAAACACCAACGCTATTCATGGGCGGCGAGCGCGATTTCAACGTTCCCATTCAAGGAAGCCAGCAGATGTA
>DATJKB010000286.1:0-3771 GCA_035491875.1 Pyrinomonadaceae bacterium
GACCGCGTTATCCACCGCTGCAAACATGTCGGACCGTTGAATTAATCCGAATCCGACTGCCAGGCGCGACATGACTTTGTAGTTGTTCCACAATGAAAACGTGTGATGGGGAACAAGCGCGACCTGTGCACCCTGGGGCGCTGAAACGGTCGCGCTGCTGATAAAGGCGTCTTGAAAGGCGTACCCACCAGTCACCGTCCATGCTTCGGTTATCTTGCCGCTCAAGCCTAATTCAAATCCATTCGTTCTCTGGCTACCCGTTTGCACTATGCGTGTTGGATCATTGGGATCCGTCGAACGCGTGTTAGTCCTATCCTGTCTGTAAACTGCGGTCGTCAATGAAAGCTGCGGTCGAATGTCCCACTTCGCACCCAATTCATAATTTGAAAACTGTTCGGGTTTCACTTGTTGAGTGATTGCGGTCAATGAAGAGAATTGATCCCCTGAGCTGGGAAGATACGCCACGCCGTAGTTCAGGTAGATCGAAAGCGGTGCGACTGGCTTCAAAATCACACCTGCACGAGGCGACACGAGCCGATCGATTCTTCGAAGCTGCTCGCCGTTTCGGTTGTTATGAAAGTTCAGGTCGAAATAGTCGAAGCGCAGTCCGCCGACGAACTGAAGATACTTCGAGAACTCAATTTGATCCTGAATGTAAGCCGCGCCGAGCTTCGTTTTTACCTGATTATTTGCGTCGGTAGCACTTTGTCTAAAAGTTATCGGCGTATTGATCGTCGGGTTTTCGAAGGGAGTCAGAATCGAAACAGATGTGTTGTTGAAGAAACCGCTGTTGCGCAGATTCCTGCTTCGCTGATTACCGACCTCAGCTCCTGCCAGGAATACGTGCTTGACCTTGCCGGTGTTGAGGGAAGCTGTGACATCCGTTTGATTGAAAAGATTTCGTCGTTTCGTCGCGTTGTTATAAGCGGAGATAGCCACCTTCGATTTATCGGAAGTCACCGCGCCGGGCACATAGTTTTGGTAGTAGCGATCATAATCACCAAACATCGTGCGATTGCGAATGTTGAATCTTCCAACCTGATGATCGATGCTCACCGAGGCGAGGTTTATACCTGCACGAACATGGCTTCGATCAGGATCGCCGAAGAACGTGGAGATCGACGTATCGGAAGGACGCCCCTGAAACGATGGAATTCCGCGGTCGGCCGTGCGACGGTCGTAGAAGTGTTCATAATTGACTGTGACCACAGTTTTCGATGTTAACGCCATCGTCGCTGTCGGGTTCACCCCATATCTTTCCAGTTCGACAAAATGACGAAAGCTATCGGAGTTCTCGTAAAGGCCGTTCAAGCGAAAAGCAAATCGATTGTTGAGCGGTTGACCATAGTCAGCGGTGAATCGTTTGTTGCCGTACGATCCTCCTTGGGCTGAGAATTCTCGAACGGGTGAAAATCCGGCGCCCTTCGTGACGCGATTGATCACGCCACCACCGCCGCCGCGACCGAACGTCATCGAGTTTGGTCCTTTCAATGCTTCAACACGATCGACATTGTAAAGATCCCTGTAATACTGAACGTCGTCGCGAACACCATTCAGAAAAAAGTCTGCGCTGGTGCTATTTCCGCGAATGACAAGTTGATCCCGATTGTTCTCGCCCTGGTGGGATGTGATGCCGGGCACGTACGCAACCACATCGGCGACGCTCGCCATTGATTGATCTCTGATTTGTTCCTGAGTGACGACCGAAACCGATTGCGGGATGTCGCGCAGCAATGTCGGTGTCCTGGTTGCTGACGTGAGTGCCGGGATTGCGTAGCCGGCTGTATCGGTGATCGTGACAAAAGCGCCGGAGGCAAACACCTGGAGAACCAAATCCTGTTCGACTGAGGTGTTAGCAAGCTTGAGAGGTTGGGAGATATCAGCAAATCCATCGGCGCTTGCAGTTATTTGATAGTCGCCGGCAACTAGAGTGAAAGAGTATTCACCAAGTTGGTTCGTTGTAGTCGTCGAAGAGGGAAGGCCCGGCGCGCTGACGGAAACGGAGGCGCCAGGAATTGCCGCCCGGTTCTGATCCAACACACGTCCACGCAATATGCGTTGAGGCGATTGCGCAATTGCTGTTGAAGAGATTAGGGAGGTTAAGGAAAACAGGACAGCAAGACGGATGAGTTTTGGCAACCACATTGGAAAATACCTCGAAGGCAAATTCAGTTTGTTGAAACCGAGCGGTGGCAAAATAGGCTGAGGGCCGAAAATGAAAACCGATTTCAATTTCAGCAGGATAGACTCTGAATTGGCTCACGTCAAGTGGGGAGTTTCCTGTGTCCTGCGGACTGCGTGAAGGCTTAACTTCTCATTCTCCCCAGGCTTAAGCCTGGGGTGACGCCAGCCTCAAAGACTGAAAACCGTTTCAACGGTTCCAGACGAGCTGCTAAATGCGTTTGCCCGAACGGAGAAACCGTTGAAACGGTTCAACTGAATCAATAGTGGCGCCAGACCCCAAGCTAAAGCTTGGGGAGAATGAGAAGTTGAGTCTTACACAATGTATTTACTTGGTATCCCCGCAGATGAGCTCTGCGGCAAGAAGAGGGATCATGATCTCGTGGTGCCCGGTAATCGAGTAGCCGTGGCCGCCGCCTTGTTCAGTAGGTCGTCGCACGACATTCGTTAGTGGCCGATATGATTGGATGAAATCCAAATTCGCCGTAGTGATATTCGACAGTGGGTACCCAAGGTTGCGCACAAGCGTGACGCACTTCAGAAACACTTCCGGCAGCACCACGGCTGAACCAACGTTCAAATAAACACCGCCGTCGTTCATGTGGCGAACAAGTTCAGCGAGGAGACGGAAGTCTGTGTGACTTGTCGCGCCGAGTGATGGTCCATCGGCCGTTGAATGAAAGTGAGTGATATCACCGCCGATCGTGAGATGCGCAGTGAAGGGAATTGAGGCGGAGTAAGCGGCGCAAAGGATCGAAGCGTCGCGATGCGGGGGATCCGTTGCGTTAAGTGCTCGACCTAACGCCTCGCCAAGACCGATACCCTCTTTGGCGCCTTCGCGAGCGGCGCCGTTCAACAGTTGGCTCGTTTCCTCCGCGCCTCCAAAAATACCTTCGGGTAAAGTTGAGTCGACGTCTTCCGAAGTTGAGCCAACAAGCGCGATCTCTGTGTCATGAATAAGCACTGACCCGTTCGTCGCAATACCTGTTACAAATCCTCGCTTCATCAAATCGATAACGATCGGACCCAGACCTGTCTTGATCACGTGTCCGCCGAGGCCCCAGACAATCGGTTTCTTTGCGTCGCGAGCTTTACGGATCTGTACGGCGAGCCTTCGCAGACTCTGAACGGCAAGGATGTCAGGGAGATTGGAAAGAAAATCACGCAACGCTGAATAATCGTCGCAGGGCCGTGCGAATTGTTTGACTGTTACCTTGCTTGGTCGAGAGGCGAGTGGATATGTCTTTACGTCAGCGAGACTCAGCGGTTTGAAATTGTAGTGTGACGGCATCGTTTGATTAAGGGGGTCCAATAAGTCCCGTAGGTCGCATGAGGTCCTATTCCTTCGTTCCGTTTCCGTTGCGAGTCAGGCGTCCGTTCAAGAGCGGCTTCAAAACCTGTCCCGTGTGTGATCGACGTGAACGTGCGACTTCTTCGGGTGTGCCTGCAGCGACGACTCTGCCTCCGTGTTCGCCACCCTCTGGTCCAAGATCGATGATGTAATCGGCCGACTTGATCACATCGAGATTGTGCTCGATGACGAGCACTGTATTTCCAAGCGACACCAGCCGTTGCAATACATCGAGCAGT
>DATJKB010000287.1:0-4704 GCA_035491875.1 Pyrinomonadaceae bacterium
CATGGCAACGACCGAGAAGCACAAAGTCCCTGACACGATTCTGTCGCGCAGCCAGCAGTTTGAGTTTCGGACGATTGCCACTGCGAAGATTCTCGAACGACTCAAACTGATCGCCAGGTCTGAAAAGATCACTATTCCCGATGATGCATTGCGAGAGATTGCGCGTACAGGCGAGGGCTCAATGCGCGACGCACAGTCAGCATTGGACCAGGTGATAAGTTTTGCGGGCAATAAGATCAAGAAAGAAGACGTCGAGATGGCGCTGGGCGTAGCCGGCGCGGATATTCTCACGCGAATCATTGACGGCGTTGCCGAAAACAAACCAGCTGAAGTGTTAGCCGTGGTGGACGACATCGTTATGCGCGGCCACGATTTGCGAAACTTCTGTCGCGACTTACTCGCACACCTGCGCGACCTGTTAGTCACCAAAGTTTCGTCGAGCGAAGAACTGTTGGAGTCGGCTGTTTGTGAACCGAAGGAGTTGAAACGTCAGGCAGCGCTGTTTTCTGAATCTGATCTTGTGCGCTTCTTCCACTCGCTGGCCGAGACCGAAACGAAACTTCGCACCGCCACGCAACCCCGGTATCAGTTAGAAATCGGGATCGTGAAGCTTATGCAGCTACGTGGCGTCGAAACAATCGAAGAGTTGATGAAGCGGCTGGCTGCGCTGGAAGGAAATCCGGGCCAGAGGACTTCCGCTTCCGGTCAGACGCCGTCGGGCAGTAGCTCACCAACCGGTTCGGGAAGACAAACAACAAAAACTGGTTCCAGCCAGCGAAGTGCCGGAAGCTCTTTTACGGCGACGGCCGCTTCGCCTGCTTTGGAAGAGCACGCGGCGCCTTCACTTGGAGCAAGTGAATATATTTCTCCGGCAGCTGAGACTATTGCACCGGAACCCGTTTCAGTTGCGTCATTGCCGGCTGACGCCCCAATGATCGAGCGCATCAAGGTTGCGCTGGAGAGTCGACGAAAGATGTTTCTTGTAACCGTGCTCGAGGCCGCGCATTCAACCAGCGTGGATGACGCCGAGCTCTTCGTCGAGTTCAAACCCGAAGCACGACACTTCCGAGACACGTTGAGTAAACCTGAGAACGTAAAGGTCCTGCGTGATGCGTGTCTTGAAGCGTCAGGCAAAGAGATGGGTGTGCGCATAGCGATTAGTGACGCAGCTGAAAACCAGTCGGCCCCGGTCTCAAAGGAAGATGAGGAGCGACTGGAGAAACAACGTCTGCGTGAGCAAGCGGAGAGCAATCCAGTCGTCCAACAAATGCTGCGCACATTTCGCGGCGAAATAGTTGAGGTGCGACGCGTTGAGAAATGAGTGCTCCTAAGGCTGATCACCTGGTGCTTACGCTTCTCGCATCCCCAAACTGTAGACCAACATTGAAACCCCCTCTCATTCTCCCCAGGCTTCAGCCTGGGGTTTGCTGGCCGCTCACCTGAAAACCGTTTCAACGGTTTACTTCAACGCACATTCCGAACAAATTCCAAACAGTTGTCGTATGGCCTTTACAGTTTTAGGAGGCACATCGAACATGCGTGACCCGGTTTTGGCAGGCTTCTTGAGTTTACTGATCCCCGGTGTTGGACAGCTTTACAACGGCCGGATTCTGGCAGGAATTCTCTGGTTGATCTTCACACCCGGCTTCTGGATCGGAACCGGCGGCACGCTCGGCTGGATTTGCCACATCATCGCGGCGTACACGGCCTGGTCGTATGCGAAGGATCACCCGGTGCGAGTTTGATCAAGCTTCCAGCCGCAACTCCAGCACCCCTCACAAACATTTCCCGCAAAGGCGCAAAGGAGCCAAGATAACAATCGAGGCTATTCTCTTTTCTCTCTGCTCCTTTGCGCCTTTGCGCCTTTGCGGGAAACATTCTTACAAAAAACAAGAATTTTGCGAACTTGCTGCGCAGAGAACGCCGAGAATACGCAGAGAGTTGATTGCGGGACCGCTTCAGAAGCATCGATAAGCGGCTGTTCATCGGCTACAGGTGAATTGCAATAGACGTTCAGATGAGTCATCTTGCTGTTTTGAATCGCCTCGTGCCAAAATTCGCAAACTCTAAAATCGAACAATGCGAATGCTGAAGGCATCGAGAAGCGACGACTCCGACTCGATTCGTAATAAAGGCCAACTTCTGAGGGTCAGCATGACCAGCACTAGGGATAGCAATCAAACACGCCGGTTAGTGACAGTCTTATTCATGGGCCTACTGCTCCTGTCGAGCTGTAAGCGATCTTCAACGTATATAACGGCCACCAAGGGAGAGTTTTTCCCTGGTCTAAGCCAGCCCATCCTCGTCTCTTCAGGGAGTGCGGACGCGGCGGAACCCACGATCGCTGCTTCGCCTGATGGCAGCGTTTACGTGGCCTGGGTGAATCATGGTCCAAACAAAGAAGCCAATGTGATGATCTCTCGTTTCAATCGAGACGGTGAGATTCAGGGCACAGCCGCGCGCGTCAACTTGCCACCAGGAACTGCGACAGCATGGCGCGGTGATCCGCCCACCGTGGCGGTCGCGCCAGACAAAACTGTTTACGTTGGATGGACCGCGCGCGTCGATTCCAAAGCTGGGCACGCGACAAATCTTTATTTGTCTTCATCGCACGATCAGGGTCAGACCTTCGCCGCGCCGGTGAAGGTCAACGATGACACGAAGCCTGGCGATCACGGAATGCACTCGCTGGCTGTTGGAAGTGATGGACGGATCTACATGGCCTGGCTAGATGAGAGAAGCATCGCACCGGTACCGATGAAAGAGATGAAGATGGATTCGAGCGCGAAGGGTCACATGGAGAGCAACCGTGGACTCTACTATGCTACATCCATGGACGGTGGTCATACGTTCTCTGCAAACCAGCGAGTCGCGTCAGATGTTTGTCCGTGCTGCAAAACGGCGTTGGCTGTCAGCTCCGATGGCCATCTATATTTGAGTTGGCGTCAAGTATTGCCTGGCGACCTGCGTCACATTGCAGTGGCTTCTTCTTCGGACCAGGGCAAGACCTTTACCGCACCGAAAATTGTCAGCGACGACCAATGGGTCCTCGCGGGCTGTCCCGTTTCCGGTCCTTCGCTCTCTGTCGACAAGAATGGAGTGCTGAGCGTCTTGTGGTATTCCGCAGGCACAAATGGACAGACTGGTCTTTATTGGTCCCAATCAAATGACCATGGCTCAACATTCGACGCGCGGAAATTAGTATCGGCTGGACCAACCACAGGCTCCCCGGTTGTAGTTACTGAAAACGGAGTCATGGCGGGCGTCTGGGAGGGCAATGAAGGTGGAGAGTCGAAAGTACTCACATCCTCATTAGAAAATCGTGAGACGACTTCAAATAGCTTTCAGGTCGCCGATCACGGCGAAGTTCCTGCCGCAGTCCTAACCGAAGGTCATCTATTTATTGCTTACATTGCGAAGGACAGCGAGCGTCAAAACATCTGGCTTGTGTATGCGAAATGATATGAGTCCAATGACTAGGGTTTCTTTGGTGGGACCGCTTTCGGAATATCGCCATCGTCAGTTTCGCTGTTACTCAATTGAGCCTTGGCGCCACCGCGTAACAGCGGAGGGAGTTTAGTGACAGGCAAACTCACCGTCGCAATCGGATCTGTTCGTCTTAAGATCGCTCCGCCTCTTCCCGCAATCCAGATATTTGTTCCGCCACGGTAAGCGACAGAGAATAAGGCCGTGCTAGTTATTGTCGGTTGCACTTCCCAGGTTGCACCAGCGTCTTTGCTGTGAATCACTCTTCCCTGTTCACCGACGGCCAGCACATCGTTTCGATTAACCACCCCAACGGCGAAGAGGTTAGCGTTGACGTTGCTCTCGAGATCCTTCCAGTTAACTCCGCCGTCGTCTGTGCGCAATACGAGACCACGCGCGCCGACTATGTAGCCACGTATCCCATCTGCGAACGTTATGCCGTAGAGCCACTCCTTCAGATTGCGATCTACTCTCGTCCAGTTTTCACCGCCATCTTCCGTTCTCAGAATGGTTCCGTGAGAACCAATAGCAATACCGCGCTTCTCATCAAGAAAGTAGACGTCTTCCAACCAACTCATCGAATTTGATTTTTGGAATTGCCACGTCGTGCCCTCGTCAAGAGTACGCCAGATCGCTCCGCGTGCGCCGACTACCCAACCTAGCTTAGGAGTTACGAAACTGACGCCGAATAAATCTTCTCTCGCCGGGCTTTTAACTGTATCCCAGGTGACGCCACCGTTCGTTGACTGAAGTATTGTCCCCTTGTCACCGACAACCCAACCGACGTGTTCGTTTAGAAAAACGATCGCGTTAAGATTCGCAGTTGTTCCAGATGGTCTTACGGTCCAAGTCTTTCCACCGGAACTCGTGTACAGAATTCTGCCCCGTTCACCAACGGCCCAGCCATGCGAATTATCAACAAAGAAGATGTTTGTTAGATCTTCTCTGCCGCCGTCAGTCAAACGACTCCAGGAGAATCCGCCGTCGTCGGTTCGCACAATTAGGCCATCAGCGCCCGCAGCCCAGCCCAGCGATTCATCGGAGAAGTAGACAGTCGCGAGGCGCGGGTTCGTGCGCACATTCACGGGTAACCAGATGTTTCCGCCATCGCCCGTGGTCAACACAACGCCACTTTCGCCGGCTGCCCAACCATGCAATGAATCAGTAAAGAAAACGGAGAAAAGATCGGTGGTGACCAACGATGGAATTTGACGCCAG
>DATJKB010000288.1:0-4652 GCA_035491875.1 Pyrinomonadaceae bacterium
GGCCATTGGTACAGCCGTAGGCGCGCTCATCGGTGCCATTGCTGGTGGCGGCAAAGGCGCTGCAATCGGCGCTGTGATCGGCGCGGGCGCTGGAGCCGGGTCAGTTTACGTTCAGGGTCGAACGGATCTTGAGCTACCGGCTGGCACCGAAATAACAGTGCAAGCAACCGGACCTCGCAGTTAGTTAGTTAGGTTGAGGTGCGGTGCAAGAAAGGCGGATGACTTCGTGTCGTCCGCCCTTTCTATTTTTGATTTTAGATCTTAGATTGAAGATTGGAATTTCTCTCAATCAACAATCAAAAATCTAAAATCATCAATTAATTATGATGGTCGCCGCCTGTGGTAGGCGCTCAATCGTGAGCGATAGTTTTTGGGTTGTCTCGACGGGCCGTTTGTCTGGGGTTTGAAAGAAGAGAAAACCCTGACGGGTGCGATCGGTTGTAGACAGAGGCGTTTTTAAGTCGAGCCCATACGCGGTGAACTCTTTTTCAAACTGCTTCTTCGAATTCGGATTGTAAAGGGTGATTCCGTTTGCTGACATGATGCGCGAAACAGCTTGTTTCGGATTGAGCAGTTTCCATGTGCGTCCCTGTCCATCCTGTAGCCGAAACCGTGCCTTCTTCACTTCAACGGGTACACCGCTTTGATGGTTTAGTTCTGTTCGCACCGCCAACACGCCGGTCATCGGAAGGTTTACTTCAAATAGATCTTGAGTTTCCTCGTCACTTAACAGGGGCGCAACGCGAACAGTGACGCCGCCGGCATCCGCGGTCCTGGAGTTCTCAGGAAATGAAGGCAGCTCGACGACGGGTTTGACTTTGAAAAGAGACGTGGAACAGGCGCTGGTCAGAACGGCCAGAACGATCGTTGTGGCGATAGTTGTTTGCTTCCGCATTGCGGTTGAATTTATCACACCTCTTTGGAGTGCGCCGACTTGTCGGTGCTTTTTCTTGTAGAACGAAAGTGAGACGAGTCGTCGCAGACCAAAGCGGTGACAGGTCACCGCACTCCAAAGAAGGTCGTATGGTACTATCTCGCGAATCATGATTAGACCGTTTCGTGGGTTGCATCCGCAGATTCACGACACTGCTTATGTGGACCCAAGTGCGCAGGTAATTGGTGATGTACACCTGGGTGAGGAAGCTTCGATCTGGTGTAACTGCACGGTTCGCGGAGACATTCACTTCATTCGCATCGGCGCGCGCGCGAACGTACAGGACAACTCCGTGATTCATGTACGCAATGGCACTCATCCGACGATTCTCGAGGACGAGGTTACGGTGGGCCACAGTGTTACGTTGCACGGATGTTACGTTGAGCGAGGATCACTGATTGGGATTGGCGCGATCCTCCTGGATGACGTTCGGATTGGTGAACGATCGTTGGTTGCCGCCGGGTCTCTTGTGAGTCCGGGCACAGTTATTCCACCACGCTCGTTGGTGATGGGGTTTCCGGCGAAGGTCAAACGCCCGCTGAGTGATGAAGAGGTGGACCAGCTCGAGGTGTTTTGGAAGAACTACGTGGAATACACAAAGATCTATCGAGAAGAAAACATTAGCAGGTGAGAATGAAAACTTATTTTACGGCAGTTTCTATTGCCGCATTGACTGTAGTTCTAAGCGTGGTAACGAATGCCCAGGTCCCTTCAGAAGAAACCTCGCCTAGTGCATCCGTCCCTGTGGCGACTGCTGCAGCTCCGGCTGACGACGATGCACCGTACACGCTCAAGGGTGGCGACAATGAATTGGGTGGTTGGGGTGGTATCTCCTTCAAAGCCACCACCATCTTTGCGGGATTATCAGAAGCCGAAGCTGATGATAGAAAGTTTTTCCTGGCCGCGTTTCGTTATGGTCGCACACTATACGCAAACGACACCATCGCGCTGCAATACACGCTCGACGCGATCCCGCTTGCTGTAGCAACGGGCGTGATAACCAGCCGCACAAGCGTAGGCGGCGTAACTGTATTTCAGCGCGACACGGCTTACGGCGGCGGTCTCTCGCCGCTTGGCTTGCAGTTGGATTTTGCCAATGGATCACGAGTTCATCCGTTTGCGCACGTTAATGCCGGCTTCCTTGGTTTCACCAAAGCAGTTCCAATCGAAGACTCCGGCAAGTTTGCATTCACGCTCGAGGGAGGCGGCGGAGTCAGGATCTTTACTTCGGACCGCAGGGCCGTAACGCTCGGCCTGCGACTGCATCACATTTCGAACGGCGATCGATCTGGGTCAAACCGGGGTCTCAACCAGTTTGTGTTCTACGCAGGGTTTTCAGTTTTCAAGTAATGCCTTCAAGCAATACACAACCAGCCAGGGGCATGCGTGATTTTCTGCCCGAAGACGTTCGCAGGCGCGAATACGTTATTAGTGTCGTTAAGAATGTGTTCCAACGATATGGCTTTGAACCGCTCGAAACACCAGCTGCTGAAAACATTGAAACGTTGATGGGCAAGTATGGTGAAGAAGGGAATCAACTCATCTTCAAGATACTCAAGCGCGGTGTTCATGAAGCAAGTGGCGAAGCGGATCTGGCATTGCGTTACGACTTGACGGTGCCGCTCGCGCGTGTGGTCGCAGAGTATCAAAACAAGCTGCCGAAGTTTTTCAAGCGATATCAGATTCAACCAGTCTGGCGCGCCGATCGTCCTGCACGAGGTCGCTTCCGTGAGTTTTATCAGTGCGATGTCGACGTTCTCGGGTCAACCTCAATGCTCGTTGAGACGGAAATCTGTGCGGCAGCGACTGATGCGCTCGTTCGATTAGGCTTCAAAGATTTCTGCATCCGGCTTAATCACCGAAAGGCGCTGACAGGAATACTCGGCGTTGCGGGTGTGCCTCTTGAACATCACGAAACAGCTTTGATTGCGCTCGATAAGCTCGACAAAATTGGACCCGAAGGTGTCGAGAAGGACTTTGCAGCGCGAGGTATTAACGAGGTTGCGAGTCGCAGGTTGTTGTCGTTCTTTGGAGATCTTCAAACACTCGAGCATGCAGCGGAGATTGCCGCTGGAGAAGATCCAGAACAGAAACAGAAGGCTCTGAACAAGGCGATTCTCGGCCGCATAGTTGAGTTTGTGGGCGACAATGAACTGGGAGCAGCGGCAGTCGACGATTTGCGATCGATACTGGAATTCATCGGTGCGAGTGGCATTGAGCGCTTCGTTCGCATCGATCCGACGCTCGCTCGTGGTCTTTCGTACTACACGGGTGCGATTATGGAAATCAACGTGAAGGACCTTGCGGGCAGTCTCGGCGGGGGTGGGCGATACGATAATCTAGTCGGCATGTTTCTCGGCCAGGATGTACCGGCGTGCGGATTTTCCCTGGGACTTGAGCGCATCATTGTTGTCATGACGGAGCGACAAATGTTTCCTGAGGATGTTGAGTCGTCTCCAGCAGATGTAGTTGTTGCGATCTGGAATGAGAGTTCACTCGACGACGCGATCCGATTAGCGAGAGACTTGCGCAACCACGGTTTGCGCGTTGATCTGTATCCCCAAGTTGACAAGCTGGGCAAGCAATTCAAATATGCGGCAGAGAAGCGAATTCGTTTTGTGGCACTGATTGGCGATGACGAGCGCGCAAATGGAGAAGTTGCAGTTAAAAACATTGAGTCTGCTGAGCAACGAAACATCAAACGGCAAAGCGTCGGTGAGGAGTTGCGAAGACTCGTGGTCGAACGGAGGCGAACCTCATGAACGAAGCAATCACCAATGAATATCTGAAGGACGCAATCGGTTCATTCAAGACATATAAGAAGCTGGCTGAAAAAGCGATTGAGCAGGTGACCCCCCAGGAGTTATTCGTCACGCTTGACGAAGAAGGCAACAGCATCGCCGTTGTCATGAAGCACATGGCGGGGAACATGCTGTCACGTTGGACTGACTTTCTGACGTCTGACGGAGAGAAGCCGGATCGGAATCGTGATATGGAGTTTGTGATTGAAGAAGGAACCACGAAAGAAGCTGTTCTGGCTTACTGGGAACGAGGATGGCAGGCTGTTTTTGCTGCAGTCGAGCCGCTACAGCCGCAGGATTTTGAAAGGACCGTCAGTATTCGAGGCGAAGCACACACAATCGTTCAGGCAATTAATCGGCAGCTGACGCATTACTCTTATCACATCGGCCAGATCGTCTTTTTGGCAAAACACTTCAGATCGTCTCAGTGGAAATCGTTGAGCGTTCCTCGAAATCGATCAGCGGAGTTTAATGCAAAGATGGCTGACCAGGGCGGAGCGGCCGATACGTCTAAGCGCTTTGATGTGCAAAGCAATCAAGGAAGTAAGTGAAGTGTTTCTCGGATTAAGAACAGCAGTCTACTACGTCGACGATATGCAGAAGGCGCGAGATTGGTATAGCTCGGTGCTGGGTCAGCAGCCGTATTTCGATGAACCGTTCTATGTAGGGTTCAACGTCGCCGGATTCGAATTAGGACTTCATCCGGATGAGGGACGGCCAAAGGGTGAGGGTCACGCTGCATACTGGGGCGTGGACAATGCCGAGACCGCGTTGCACAAACTGCTGGAACGTGGCGCAACAGAGAATGAAGGTGTGCAGGATGTTGGTGGTGGAATCAAAGTGGCCACAGTCAAGGATCCATTTGGAAACGTGCTGGGGATCATTGAAAATCCGCACTTCGGAAAGTAACCATGAAC